>JBBIRG010000090.1:0-8037 GCA_037441945.1 Bacteroidota bacterium
GACTGAAATCAACCGAATGGATGGGTTAACGCCCGCTCATGGACGCCTTTACGAAACAATGGTTTGACTCGTTCCGCAAGATCATCCTGGATCACAGCGGCATCCTTATCCAAATTGACGCTATGACCGACCTCGGAAAAAAAATCTCCGAACGCATGCGTCTTCTTGAACTCGACCGCTTTGGCGATTATCATGAATTAGTGACGTCGGCGTATGACAACGGCAGCGAACTCCGGCGGTTGACCGAACTGATCACGAACAACGAAACGTATTTTTTCCGCGAACCGGCGCATTTCCGCGTTCTGAAGTCGCATATACTTCCCCGCATGATCCGCGAGGAACCCGGGAAAAAAATCCGCGTCTGGAGCGCGGGATGCTCCACAGGAGAGGAAGCGTATTCGCTGGCGATTACGCTCCTGGAAACGGCGATGTTAATCGGTCCATTCTCCGCCGAAGTCATCGGAACGGATATCGACCGCGCCGCAATCGAAACAGCCGTCGCGGGCGTTTATGGTCGGAACGCGTTCCGGGCCATCGAACCGTATTACCTGAACACGTATTTCCAATCCGTCGAAAATAACGGCGCCGAATTCCGCCGAATTCACGACCGCGTCCGCTCCCTGGTGCGTTTTGAATGCCTCAACCTGTTCCAGAAACCTTACCCGGGCTGGCTCAGCCATATTGATGTCGTTTTTTTTCGCAACGTGTCCATTTACTTTTCAAAGGAAAAAATCGAACAAATCAACAAAACGATCAGCGAAACGCTCCGCGAGGGAGGCTGCTTATTCCTGGGCTCTTCGGAAACCCTTCATCACAATCTCGGCAACCTGCGGCTCGCCGAAGTTGATAATGTATACCTATATCAGAAAATACCGGGCCAGCCCGATGACGAGGGATCTTCCGTTGAAATGGAATCCATTCGCACCCAGATGGACGAGGTAAAAAACAACGCCCGGCAGATCAATGAATCCGCTGAAGCGGCAATAAAGAAGAAATCTCCGCGAGCGCCGAAAACCGAAGCGCCTCACGATCCCACCGATGAAGACATTTTTTCCGCATTCAAAGCCGGCAATTACGCGCTGGCGCTGGCATGGATCGCCGCTCAACAATCCGCGTCCCTGGAATGCCTGATCATGCAGGCGCACATCTACATCGGACTGGAAAAATTTGACGAATCCTCGCGCATTTGCCAGAAACTGATGAACCGCGAACCGCTGAACCCTGAAGTCTATTTCCTTTACGGACTGAACTACATGTACCAGAAAGAATACGACCTGGCGGTCGATTATCTCAAGCAGAGTATTTTCCTGAAAATGGAATTGTCGCTGCCTCATTTTCATCTCGCCTCCATTTACTGGCTTCAGAACAAGAGCGCGGAAGCGAAACGGGAATACCGGAACACCGTGAAAATCCTGGAACAGCATAAAGACACATCCATTTCTTTCGCGCTGCTTGGATATTCATCCGATTATTTAATCAACGCCTGCCGGCAGTACCTGAATCAATGAAATCATCCTTGCGCCGATATACCTTAATTATCCTTTAATTCCATGATTTTTTTTTGTATACTTTCCGTTAAAGCTTAACGGATGAACGAATGAAATTTGACCGTACACAATTTATCCAGAAATTCATTTCAGAGACCCGCGAGAATCTGCAGGCTCTTAATGACGGCATCCTGAAATTAGAAAAAAATCCGGCGGAACTGACGGCGCTTCCGGAACTGATGCGGATCATCCATACGGTTAAAGGATCGGCGAAAATGCTGAACATCGTCCCGATCGCTTCGGTGGCGCACGCTTTCGAGGAGGCGCTTCTGTCGATCCACAAGCTCCGGCTTTCCTTGCAGCCAACCATGGCCGATACCTTACTTCAGGGCGTCGATTTGATGGGCACGGCGCTCGGGGCGCTTTCGTCCGGCCAGGAAAACGCCATACCCACGGCCGGGATCATTGACCGGCTGAACCAGTGCGCCGGCATTCAGTCGGCGGGGGTCGCTACGGTTTCGTTAAACGAAGAGGCGAAACCGGAGAGCGGAATTTCCGTCACCGAGGCGCCGGCCGTTAAAAAAGAAAAATCAATTGTTTTCGATAAATCCGCCTTCGTCAAGCGATTCCTGACGGAAATGACCGATCACGTTCTGTCGATGGACCAGGCCTGCCAGCGGCTGGAAGTCAACAAGGACGACACCACGGCCTTGGAACAGGGCTTCCGCGCGGCGCACACGCTCAAGGGTTCGGCCCGGATGCTGAAATTTGAAAGCGCCAGCGGAATTGCACAGCGAATCGAAATGCTGTTCCGGTCCGCCTGGGAGAAAAAAACCGAATGGAGCGGACAGCAGAATGAAATTGTGATCAATACGCTTGACGTTCTCCGGCAAATTCAACAGCGTATCGAACAGGCGGGGCAGGAAGATTTCAAGCAAGCCAGCATTCTCGATTTGCTGGATCAGGCAATTGCCGGACAGACCATCGACGCCAGCGCCATCCGGACAAGCCTTTCCACTTCCGCCAGCGTGTTCGCCAGCGAGTCGGTCATGGAACCTTCTGACGAAATGGATACCGCCGACAGTCTGGGCGAACGGCTGATCCGCGCCCAGTGGCTGACACGCGAGCAACTCCTGCACGTCAACCAAAATTCCGATAACCGGCTACCGCTCGGCGAAAGGCTTATCGCGTTCGGATACATCACCCGCGAACAGCTGAACCTGGCGCTCAAGGAACAGCGCGCATCCCGCGAACTGCTCGGACACACATCTATCCGGCGAATACAGGACTTTGAAATGGAGCAGGTATCGGCGCCGGTAAAAACTAAAACCGTTGAGGACGTTCCCGCCATACGAGTCCGTTTAGATAAACTCGACCGGCTGATCAAACTCGTCGGAGAACTGATTACCGCACATATGCAGTCCGGACAGAACCTTCCGGCGCTGAGAAAAATCCAGGGCGAACTCCGGCGGATGACCCGCGCGACCCAGGATTGTTATTACCGGCAAAACCGGTTGGCCGGATCCCCGGCGGGCGATTCGCATGAAGATGAAATCCTCCACGCTGGTCAGATGCTGACGGAACAAATGGAATCCTTCGGCAAGCATTACCGCGACAGTCTGGCCACGTTCGATCTTTTAGTCAACGACATCCAGAACAGCGTCATGTCGATGCGGATGATCGCGCTGAGCGCCATATTCGACGCCTATCCGCGGGCCGTGCGCGACCTCGCTAAAAACCTTGGTAAGGAAATCGATCTGGTCATCGATGGACGCGATACTGAACTCGATCGTAAAATGGTTGAAAAACTCAACGAACCGCTGATCCATTTGATCCGCAACGCAATTGATCACGGCATTGAGCCGGCGGAAGTACGACGCGCGAACGGCAAACCGGAAAAAGGACTGCTCCGGATCAACGCGCGCAATGAAGGTACATCGATCGTGATCGAAATCGCCGACGACGGGCGAGGCCTCGATTTTGAAAAAATCCGGCAAAAAGCGCTGGCTAAGGGAATGGTGCAGGACGAATCCGATTTTCACCGGATGTCGGAAAACGATATCATCAACATGATTTTCCAACCCGGATTCAGCACCGCCGATTTCATCACCGATATTTCCGGCCGGGGATACGGCATGGACGTCGTCAAACAGGGAGTGGAAAATCTCAAAGGATATATTTCCGTATTTACCAGACCGAATCAGGGCGCCATTTTCACCGTACATCTTCCGTTGACGCTGACCTCGCTGCGGGCGCTTTTCGTCCGAGCCGGCGTCGCCCAGCTGGCGTTCCCGATCGCTTCGGTGTCCGAAACGCTGAAAGTCCAGAAAAACGACCTCATCGAAGTCGTGCGAAAAAAAGCCATCCGCCTGCGCAACCAGCTCATTCCCATACTCCCCCTCGTCGACGTGCTGAAAATAGACGCCGTTGACGAATCCGACCGCGACGAATTCTTTGTCATTGTCGCCCATGCCAACGGCGAACGCGCGGGATTCATCGTCGACGACATCACCGACGAGAAAGACATTATTGTAAAGCCCCTGCCCGGGCACTTCCACCGGCTCAGGCACATATCATCCGCGACGATCGCGGGCAACAACGACGTGATATTCGTCCTGCACGTGCCCCAGCTCATTGAGGCCATCAAGGAAACACCCGTCGGGGAAAAACCGAAAGCCGAACGCAAATCGGCGCAGTCAATACTTGTGGTCGACGATTCTCTGAATACGCGCGAAGTCGAGAAAACGATCCTGCAGGCGTACGGTTATGATGTCGATACCGCGAAGGACGGCCTCGAAGCGCTGGGTAAAATGAAACAACGAGCCTACGATCTGGTCGTGACCGACCTCGAAATGCCTGTGATGGACGGATTCACTCTGACAACGCGCATCCGCGAGGAAAAACAATTTCATCAGATCCCCGTCGTCATCGTTACCTCACGCGATTCCGCCGACGACAAACGCCGCGGGATCCAGGTGGGCGCCAACGCGTATATCGTCAAGGGCTCATTCGACCAGACGAACCTGATTGATACCGTTGAAAGTCTTATAGGCTGAACCGATGAATCAAATGAACCCCAACACACTGGCACCCCATGTAAAAAAGCTCAAACGGCTTCTGGCGGCCCATTTCGTTTTCATGATGATCTTTACCGCAGGTCTTGTTCTTTCCTTTGAATCGCTGTTCCGGCAAATGGATGATTTCCGACACATCCGCGTCGGACTTTGGGCGGTGAATCTTATCACGCTTATGACGCTGACCGGATTTATTCATTACTACCTGTTCCGGCAGTCATTCTTGTTCCGCAACCGTCCGGACAGCGCCGAAGCGAAACAATACCGGAACTTACTTCAGGAAATCTGGATGGAACTTATGCATTATCCATACCGCATGGCTTCGTACCTGACGTCGCTTGCTTTCGGCCTGATGATCCTGATGAACTCCTTTTATCATCTGCTGATCGGTTCTTCCTTCGGATATACGTTCACTTCAATGCTGCTGGTAATGTTTTTCCTGTCGCTGTGGATCGGCCCGCTCGCGGTATGGATGTATATTTATTCGGAAGCATCTGTCCGAAAAATCAGCGCTCTGATCTTCACGCCCGAACATTGGAGGTTGATTGATTTCTCCGATACGCGCCATTTTTATTTCAGCGGCCGCATCAAATCGGTCGCGGTCACGCTCATCCCTTTGATCTGCTTCCTTGCGCTCCTGATTCTGATGCTGGGCGTGTACGACTCGTTCCTGAATCCGGTGGTAACGGGTTTATTTGTTTTTATCGTAATCTATCACGCGTCCGTCGCCTGGGTTATGTCCCGTTCCTCGGCGGAACAGGTTGGCGCGATGGACAGCGTGATCAGCCGGATTAACAGAAAACAGCCTTTGACGGAAGAAGACCGGACTCGATTGATCCGGTTCACACGCGATGAAGTCGGAAAACTCAGTCACTCTGTGTTTGAACTGTGCGACCGGATCATCCCGTCGCTGACCCGCTATGCCGATGACCGGGCGGAATTAACCTTGCAATTAGAAGAGATCGCATCATTCTGTAAAAATCAGAACTCTGTTTCCTACAGTCAGGCGTCCGCTTTGTCCGAACTAGCCGCGACGATGGAAGAGATCGTGCAGTCGGTCAACCAAATCGCCTCCGACGCTATGCGCACCTCACAAATGACACAGCATGGACTTGAGGAAATCGAAAAGGGAAAAAAACACATGGAACTCACGCTGGACAGCATCGACCAGATTTACCAGGAATCGCTGGCGAGTTCCCAGCGCATTATGGACCTGAGCCTGAAAATGGTTCAGATCGAAGACGTTGTGCGGATCATCAATTATGTTACCGATCACACAAAAATTCTCGCGTTTAACGCCGCCATCGAAACGGCCAGCGCGGGAGAGGTCGGTGAACGCTTCGGCGTCGTGGCCAAGGAAATCCGGCAACTGGCGCAGAATATTTCCGACTCGACCGAAGAAATCAAAAAGATCATCAACGACGTGAAGAAAACCGCTCACGCGTCGGTCATTACTACGGAAAAAGAACTGAAACAAGTCAACGCATCGGTGAAGAGCGCATCCGAAGCGCAGATGGTATTCAATGAAATTTATTCGGTCATCAAGAATGCCAGCAACGCTGTCGGAAACATCTCCGCGGCAATTGGACAGCAGCGCGTTGTTCACGAACAGGTATGGAGCAGCATCAAGGACATCGACGCCTCCGCCAAGGAACTTCTGAAGAAAAGCCATACAATGGTGGAAGTCGCCGAACGGCTTAAAAATGACGGCGCTGACAAAAAACGATCATAACAACCGACAAATGAAGGAAGGCATTTGAAATACCAGATTCCCACGGGCACCAAAGACGCCTTGCCGGAAGAGACGCGGCGATGGCAATACCTCGAGATGCGGATCCGTGACGTGATGCTTCGTTACCGGTACGAGGAAATCAGAACTCCAGCCTTCGAGTACACCGAACTCTTTAAGCGCAGTATCGGCGAGGCGACGGACGTTGTCGGCAAGGAAATGTACACGTTTACCGACAAAGGCGGCGAAAGCCTCACGCTTAGGCCGGAGATGACTGCGTCGGTCATGCGGGCCTACATCCAGCACAATCTCGGCGGCCAGCATTGCGTGAATAAATTATATTATATCGGACCAATGTTCCGGCAGGAACGCCCGCAGAAAGGGCGTCTACGGCAATTTCATCAATTCGGATGCGAATCGCTGGGCAGTCCCGCGCCCGAAGCCGACGTGGAAACCATGCTCGTCGCGCTCACTATTTACAGGGAACTGGGTATTCATTCTCTCAATTTCATCATCAACAGCGTCGGTTGTCCCGAATGCCGTCCCGCGTATCGTGAAAAACTAACCGGATATTTAACGCCGCTTGGCGATAAGTTATCGCCGGAAAGCCGTAACCGCCTGTCGTCAAACCCGATGCGCATCCTTGATTCCAAAAATGAGACCGACCAGTCGCTGACTCAAAACGCGCCGATGATCCACGACCATTTATGCCCGGAATGCAAGTCGCATTTCCAGCGCGTGCAGTCCCTGCTTGACACCATGAACATCGAGTACCGCGTTGACGGACGGCTTGTGCGGGGGCTGGATTATTATACGAAAACAGCTTATGAAATCCAGAGCGCGCAGCTGGGTTCGCAGAACGCGCTCGGCGGCGGCGGGCGGTATGACCTGCTGTGCGCCGATCTAGACGGAAAAAACACGCCCGCCGTCGGGTTCGCCGCCGGCATGGAACGCCTTCTGATAGTCATGGATTCTCTGCAGCTTTCCGTCCCCGATCCCGTACCGCCGAAAGTTTTTCTCATCGCGCTTGGCGAAAAAGCTATGGCGGCAATGAGTACGATCGCTTACCGGCTTCGGTCCCGCGGAATCGCCTGCGATATGGATTATCTTAACCGCAGCCTTAAAGCGCAAATGAGAGAAGCGAATAAGCTGAATGTTCCTTTCGCGATCATTCTCGGAGAACAGGAACTCGAACAAAATATTTGCATCATAAAAAATATGAGTAACGGCGATCAGTCTTCAGTGCCGCTGGATCAGATCGCGGATAAAATCGTCTGACGAACTTTGCCTGTCGTTTGTCAGCGTTTGTAAACAATTCTTTCCTTAGAAATACGGCAGATTAATCAACCTGAAAATTGTTAGCCGGCGTTCGCATTTAAGCGCAATGTAAACAACATGTTAACTAAATCGTTTTTTTAAAAATTCTCAAATTTTGAGAAAAAATCTTATCTAACTTGATTTATATTATCTACGCTATTCGTTTTCCGTTTATTTTCCTATTGAAAGGATACAACCATGGATTCAATAAAAAGAGTTGAGGAAATTTTCCCGGAAATAAAACGTCTGAATGATGTTCTGGATAACAGTCTGGACCTTTCTGAGAAACTTGACGCCATCAAAGCCGCTTCGGATTTAAAGAAAAAACTTTTTAAGGAAATTGAAACCTGCCAAACGATTGTATCGCCGGATAATTGTTCTGTGCAGGATAAATTAATGGCGATCATGGTCATCACAAGCCTGCTGATAT
>JBBIRG010000091.1:0-8025 GCA_037441945.1 Bacteroidota bacterium
TACTGAGATTGAAATTCTGCCAGTATTCATAAACGCGTTTTTTATCGTGGAACGGATGCTTCGGATTATACTGGCGTTCAAAACTGAATAGTACCGCATCGGCGTTGAACGGCGTCCCGTCGTGGAACAGAACATTCGAGCGCAGATGGAACGTATAAACTTTCCCGTCGGCCGAAATATTCCATGACCGCGCCAATCCCGGATCAAACGCGACTCGGCCGGCGCGTTGTTCAACTAATCCCTCGTAAATGTTGTATGTCACAAGCGTCGATTCCGTTTCGCGCGTAAAGGCCGGATCAAGGGTGATCGGCGGTCCGTTTTTGCCGTAAATCAGCGTACCGCCGTATTTCGGCTTCGATTCGACTGCCGTGACGTTTTCTTTCTTTTTCGATTTTCCGCAGCTGAAGATCAGAACGCTGAACATAATTAAAATGGCAAATAACTTCATTTTCATAGGGACACCGTCTTCCGTTTATTTAAATAAATTTATTGAGTATCGGCATTTATCCAGACTTTATTAAACCGCCTGGCGTAACTGGCGTACGGCAGGAAATTCTGTACCCGTTTCTGCATCGGTATGTTGACGACCGAATGCGCGATGACAAACCAGGGAAGATCCCGGTTGAAAACCGCGCAGGCTTCTTTATAGATTTTACTGCGTTCAAGCAGATTGGTTGTGATTTTCCCCTGTCTGATCAGCCGGTACATCTCGTCGCCGCGGTAAAACGCAACGTTGTTCGATTGTTTCTGGTCGGCAACCGTCTTATCGAGCATAAAGAAAAAATTATCCGGGTCTGGAATATCGGCGATCCATCCCATCAGCGCGAGGTCATGTTCGCCGGCGTATAAGCGGTTCAGGTACTCGTTCCACGGATAGGTTACGATCTCCGTGCGGATGCCGACCTGAGCCAGATCGGCTTGTATCAACCGCGCCGCCTTATTGCCGTCGGGCATGTATTCACGGATGATCGGCAGCGCCCAGAGCGAACAGGAGAATCCGTCCGGATAACCGGCTTCGGCGAGCAGTTTTTTTGACATTCCGGGATCATACGGCGTGGGCCGGATTTCGTCGTTATAGCCGAGCAGCATCGGCGGAATAGGATTTTTTGCCGGCCGGCCGAATTCGCCGAACACCTCGCCGACTAATTTATTACGGTCGATCGCATAAACCACGGCTTTGCGGACGCGAAGGTCGCGGAAAAATTTCTTGTTCATGTTCATCGCGAGATAGCCGACGTTCACGCCGGGCTGCCGAAAGAAACTGACTGACGGATGTTTTTCGAGATCGCGAATATGATCCGGACTGCCGCACTCAATCATGTCAATCTCGCCGCTCATCAGTTGTTTCACGCGGTCATCTTCGCGATGTACGGTTTTGAAGATCAGCCGGTCGAGATACGGTCGTCCGCCCCAGTAATTGTCGTTGGCTGTGAGCGTCAGCGTTCCGTCCTCCGCCCATTCGCTGAGAATAAAAGGACCGGTGCCGGTGGGATGCTTCCAGAATTCGCTTCCCCATTTTTTTACAGCCGCTGGACTGACGATGTTGGCGAATTGCATGCTTAAAATATACAGAAAAGTCGCGTTGGGTTCCCGCAATTCAAATACGACCGTTGAATCATCGGCTGCGCGGACGTCTTTGATAATCTGATCCATGCCGATCGCTTTCCAGTATTCAAAATCGTCGCCGGTTCCGTGATAGGGATGCTTCGGATCGCGCTGGCGGTTGAAGCTGAAAAGAACCGCGTCCGCGTTGAACGGGGCGCCGTCGTGGAATGTGACTTCCTGCCGGAGATGAAACGTATAAGTTATCCCGTCGGAGGAAATGTCCCACGTATGCGCAAGACCCGGGGCTGTTCCCGCGGTTCCCAGTTTCAACTGAACGAGTCCATCATAAATATTATCGCAGGGAATCGTGGACTCGGTCTCCGTGGTTTTGGCCGGATCCAGGGTTGCAGGCGGATTGTTTTTGACATAAACCAGCGCGCCGCCGTACTGCGGCCGAAGCGGATCATCTGTGTTTTTCCCGGATTTCGAGCGTCCGCAGGACAAGATCAGCGCAAACAGAAGCGCCAAAGTTAGATAGGCAATTAAATTTCGAAGTATCATATTTCGGATCTCCGGGAATGGTTTTTTTCATCAATGCCGTATTTCATACGGCTCCAGTTGTTTAGACATATCAAATTTGATGCGCGCGTAGTCGAGCAGTTCGGCGTTTTCGATCGCCTGTTCCTTCAGCCCGTCGGCGGCGACAACGTATTTGTTGGTGTCCAGCGCCTCTTTAATGAACGTCAGCGACGTGAACGTTTCGGCGATGATGCTGTTAAGCGTGATCAGGTAGAAAATCCGGTAGAGCGCTTTTTTATCGAGGTTCAGAATTTCATCTCTCGCCGGATTGAGATATTCGGGAAATGAACCTTGCGTGATGGTATAGGTTTTTTCGGCTTCTTCCCCGGTTTCCGGATCGATCAGCGGTTTCCCGTCTTTTCCTTTTTTGATGACTTTGACGTCAATTTTGCCGTACCGTCCTTTAAAACAGTCGGCGCTGATGGCGTCTAACGGAAGCGGTTCGCGGTTCACGCCGTGCCCAAGGTCCGATTTCAGCCGTTCGACTAACTGTTTGATGCCCAGTTCGACTTTTAGTTCCTGGTTGCGCAGTTTGGTGGATATGTAACTGAGCAGCGCGATGGCTTCATCGGAAAGCCGGTGTACGGCCTTGATAGTCGCCACTTCATTTTTACTGGCCTGGTTGACGAACCCGAGCAGTTCCTCGCGGGCTTCGGTCTGTTTGCGAAGCGATGCGACGTCAATATTTTCGCGCGCGACTTTGTATTCGTACTGTTCCATGATCATGTTCCGGTCGATGTTCCTGATGCTGCGGAGCAGTTCGTTCTGCGTCATCCGGATCATGGGGCGCTTGCCCTTACGTTTGAGTTCATACACTTCCATGTCCCAGCCCGACGCGATGAACTGCGCGATCATGATGCTGCGGATTTTCTCGTATTTGCCGTAATACGCCACCGGAAATACGCCCTGATTCTCAAGTGTGCGTTTTTCGCTTTCCTCCTCGTCCGTAAAAAGATCAAGAAATTTATCGTCAATGATCTTGTACACTTTGCCGCGGAGTTCCATGCGCGCTTCCTGAAGATCCTTTTCATGGTCCTTGCGGGTGAGAATGTAATCGAACAGCACTTCCTCGTCGATAAGACGCAAGGCCCACTGCAATTCGCGGTTGTTCAGGATGTGATACAGGATCGTCAGCTGTTCGTCCACGGGGCGGTCTTTCAGCGGGGTATGCTTTTCCTTTTCGGATGGCTTCTTTTCCTGCCGGTCGAACCCGTTGTAATAAACCGTTTCCCGTCCTTCGTGGGTTCCGTCGTATTCGTGCCGCAGTTTCTTCAGTTCCTTGAAAAGATTGAAGCGCCTCGTAAAACTGTACGTAAGCGAAAGGCGCCCGGCCAACGTTTTTAAAATAGGATCGGGAACCACATCGCCGAGTTCCTCTTTCAGTAATGCGGCGATGTAGAACGACATCAGGGCGGAAGCATGCCTTTTCTCGGCGGCTCGTTCGATGAAAATCTCATGGATCAGCGGCAGTTGGCTCTGGTCGACTAAGTATTCGCGGAACCGGTTCTGCACAGCCTCGAATCCGTCGAGCGAGGTTGTATTGGTCATAATGCGGTTCAGGAAGAACCGTATCTCCAGGTCGGGAATCCGCTGACGGTACATCGCCGGCAGGTTATCCAGCACTTCCTGGCTGTAAACCGTTTCGATATTCCGTCTGAGTTCCTCGCAGAACATCGCGATCGTCTGATTGTTCAGCCGGATTTTTGTTTCGGGCGCCTGGAGGAGTTTGCCGAACGCGTACATCGTAAAATGAATGGTTTTCGGCGGAAACGCCCGTATCCGGTTCAGGAACACGGCTCGGTACGAATCGGTCTTCGTTTTATCCATAATCCGGCTCAGCTTCCGGTCGTCAAAATAAAAATAAATAGCGCCTTCAATCCATTCATAAGCCGGCTGGGTTTTCAGTATCAGGTTTTTCATCGGATCTGTGCGGTTGTCTTCCTTGTGGGGAACATCCTTCATGGACTGCTCGTACGAATCGATCAGCTGACGGTCGAGGTTGACGATTGTATCGCGGAGACTGCTGTCGCGGTTCATGCTCTCGATAAAATCGTACAGGTCGGTCAGCACCGTTTCGGCCTCCCCGACTTCCTTGAGACGGTCGTAAAGAATATCGGCGATGTAGTCCGAAACGCCGAACGGCTCGATTTCCTGCTGAATAATTCTCCTGAAAAACGCCGGATAGACGTCCGCGTCAAGATCTAATTTTCCTCCCCAGCCGTCATTGGCTTTTTTGTATCCCATGGGATAGAGCGCGTCGCAAAAATCAGCAAACCGTGTGATAAACTGAGCCCAGGCGGTAACATCTCGTTTTTTGGCAAGAAAGGCTGCGTATTGATCGACGGCGCGCGAAAAACGGTCAACGTCGTCATCCGCCTCGAGAAACGGTTTGAAGATACCGAATACGGCGACTGCCCGGAACCGGAAATGCTCAATAAATTTTTCGGGCTCGTTCAGGGAAACCTGTTTCAGACGCATGACAAATTCATCGATTTCTCCGTCCGGAACGTTCTGGGCGCTTAAATAATCATACAACTGCATATACATCAGCCGCATGGTAATTCCCAGCGAATGAAGGTTCTCGGCTTTTTTTGCGGGCATTTTCTCTTCCAGACTTATGAGGATGTTCATTAGCGCCTTCAGCGCGTTTTTCGACGGTTTTTCCGCCCGGCTCAGAGCTTCCTCCAGCCGGACGATGTACTCGTCATAAACAGATTTGATTTCCGGCTGAACGCCCACGGAAAAAATTTGTCTGGTTTCTATCATAGTGTGTACTGCCGTTTTGATGAAAGGATATTCAAGAATAAAATGTAATTAAAAAAAAAATAAATGCAAAGATAAACCGTAATAAATGCAAAGATAAACTGTAAAAGATAAACTGTTCGCTGTTTTTGCCTGTTAATTTTTTTTCTGGGCTTTGGTTTATCCTAACCGTTTATCCCGCGCGTCCCGAAGCCCGTCGCCGAGAATATTGAACAGGATCACCGTCACGACCAGCGCCATTCCCGGAAACGCCGAAATCCACCAAGCATCGGGCAGGAATGCGCGACCTTCATGGATCATATTTCCCCAGCTCGGCGCGGGCGGCTGGATGCCCAGCCCGAGAAAGCTCAGCCCGGCTTCGACCATCATCACCGTGCCGATGCGCAGGGTCGCCGAAACAATGACCGGCGTCATCGCGTTGGGCATGATATGCCGGATAAGGATCCGAGCCGGCCGGAATCCCAGCGCGCGCGCAGCCAGAATATACTCTTTTTCCTTGATCGCCATCACTTCCGCCCGCACAAGCCGCGCGACGCCCATCCAGCCGCTGAGACCGATTACAAGGACCAGCATAGCGGCCGAAGGACCCCAGAGCCCCATCAGCAGTAGGATCAGAAAGATCACGGGAAAAGCGAGCATCATATCGGTAAACCGCATCAGCAAAGTATCCACAAAACCGCCCGCGTAACCGGCGACGGCGCCGATCATCGCCCCGATCGCTACGGCCAGCGTGACCGACAGGACGGACACAAAAAAGGATATCCTCGCGCCCGCTATCAGGCGGCTGAGAACGTCCCGCCCGTAGGCATCACGGCCGAACCAGCTCCGGATGACAACAACTGAACCGTCCGGCGATCCCCCCTTCAGACTGCTTACCGGCAGGGCTTTGGTTGTGACGCCCTGCTTGTAAAACACTGAATCGTTCCGTATGAAAACGCTACCGGCATATACTCCCGGATTTTCCGGATTCAGCAGTTTCCTCCGTACGCTGAAAAAGCTTTCCGGGGCCGTTTTCCGTTCGCCGGAATGCCGGGTCGGCGAAGATTCAGTTGCCAGGTAATAGAGCGGCCTAAGCGGTTCCGCAAGGCGCGTTACGGACAGGTCTTTTTGCTCCAGCGGATCATACGGCGTAATCCACGGACTCAGAAGAATCATCAGCGAAAGACCAATCAGTCCGCGGAACGCCCACCGCTGAACCGGATGGCGCATCATGGCGGCGAATGTTTGCCTCCACGGCGGCAAGGGTTCCGGCCCGGGGTTCAGGGCGCAGAAAATCATGCGGCGGTGATGCATCCAGGAAATAATGAACCAGAAAACCATTGTCAACGCGGCAACAGCGTGTTCAATCATTTCAGCATGAAAAACCGTTCCGACAGCCATTTCACCCGTGATAATAAGATAAATCGCATACGCCAGCGACCGGACGGTCAGAAAAAATTCCTCAGATACCGAAATAAAAACAAATGCCGGTATACCGCACAGTATCAGCGAACGGAAGCCGCGGCTCCTTTCCCGCCTGCGGAAAAAATACAGCCCAGGCAGAATCATATCTGGGATTTGAATAAATTTCCGCCGCACGGCTTTATCCTTTTTCATCGTCTGATTCGGATCGGTTAAATAAATCAATCCAGTCGCGTATTTCCGACCGGCTCAGCTGCGGATCGCCTTTCTTGCCCAGGTCTTCGGCAACGGATTCCGGTCCGGATTCTGACATATAACTGAAAAACTTTTCCGACGACATGGTTCCGCAGCCTGATGCTTTGGCGTAATGCATAACAGCCATATCGGAGCTGACGACGGTTATATCGTTCTTGTTATGCTGTTCGTCGACGAGCCGCTTGATGAGATCATCCGCTTTTTTAGGCGGTTTTGAATACAGGATTTCAACGGATCCGCGGGATTCGGGATAAATGCCCAGAGCCGAATCGCCGTCGAACACGATCGTCACGGCAACACGCCGCTGAGCCTGAAAAGACGACAGCTTCGTAACCAGCGCCGAACGTCCTTTTTCAAGGCTTTGAACCATTTGCGCCCGGAACCGGTCTATACGGTGGATCATATTGTATCCGTCGATGATATAAAGTTTTTTCATTTGTGTTCCGCCTGTTTTTATCAACCGCTTTCCGCTGAAAATTTAAATTCACGAATCGCCTCCGACAGGCGTTTGATATCCTGTTCGTCATTATAGCAATGCGGCGAAACGCGGATGTTACCTTCACGAAAAGCGGTGATGATCTTTTTACGCAACAAAAACTCAAACAAAGCCTCGGTTAGCCCTGATGACGGGTCGTCCGGAAAACGGCACGAAACGATCCCTGAACGGTGGTTTTCCTTAAGCGAAGAGACGATTTCCAATCCGTTCTCTTCCGCCTGTTGAATGAAACGGGAGGTTATTTCCAGCACATGCTTTTCGATCCGGGTTATACCGATCTCCTGCAGAAGCCCTACCGCAGCGTTGAAGCCGTAAACGCCGGGCCAGTTTTCAGTTCCTGATTCAAACCGCTTCGCGCCGTCCACCCAGTCCAGCCGGTAATCGAAAAAATTCCACGCGTCTTTCACCGACAGCCACCCGACCTGCGTCATTGCGAGCCGATCGAGAATATCCGGCCGTACATAAATAAACCCGACGCCCTGCGGGCCCATCAGCCATTTGTGACCGGCGGACGCGAGAAATCCTATCCGACAGGCCTGAACATCAAGTTCCAGCGCGCCCAGACCCTGAATACCGTCTACGCAAAAAATGATCCCGCGCTTTTCGCATAATTCCCCGATCGCTTTCAGGTCGTTTCGAAACCCGTTGGAAAATTCAACAAAACTGACGGAAAGAAGTTTTGTTTTCGGAGTTACCAGGCGTTCGATATCCTCTAGCAGAACGACGCCGTTCCTTTTCGTCCGGCTGGGCGCGAAATCAATTTCAACCCCATGTTTACCGCAGTTCATGAACGGATAAATATTCGAGGGAAATTCCTGGTCGGTCAGGATGATCCTCTCCCCTGTTTTCCACTCGAGCCCTGAAGCCAGCAAACTGAGCCCGGCGGATGTGTTTTTTACTATCGCAATTTCATCCGTCGCGGCGTTCACCAGACGGGCCAATCTTCCGCGCAATTCCTCCCTGACCGAAAGATTTTTACGGTAATC
>JBBIRG010000092.1:0-5955 GCA_037441945.1 Bacteroidota bacterium
AAGTGTCATCTTGCGCCGTCAGGCTTCCGAAAGAATCCGCAAAAGAAAAAAGAATGGCCGTCCCCAGTAGAATAGCCGGAGACCCTTTTTTGCGTAACCCCAAACGGCGCAATTGTTTATAAAGCATACAACATACATTATTTTTCAGCTGACTGTACAAAGGCTTCATCAGGCTCGATACGATGATCATTTCAGGCAAACTAACCGGGTTGAATTCCGGATGACGTTTTAATCCTGCTGGGCGGCGTAATCGTAACGGTTCTGCTTGTTCAGCAGTTTCATATCCTTAAGTTTTTTGCGGATATCGAACCACCCGAGGCGGGTGTAGTCGTATTGCGCCGTATTGAGCATTTTTTTAATCTGCCAGGCGCCGAAATCTGGATATTTCGCGACAATAGAGCGGATATGGTCCTCAATGGTAGCCTCGGATTCATCTTCCATGTGTACAATTTCGTCGTCGTCCTCTTCCAGACGCGGTTTCACAACCGGAGTAGGTTTCAGTTTGGTTTCCGCTGTTCTGGAAGACACCGATAGGGTTTTGGAGGAAAGCGGAACGGTCCTGGTAGGCGCGGTCACAGCGTCTACGACGGTCTTAGGCGCCGGTTGGAGATTGCCGCCAGATTCCTTGATAAACGCTTCCACGGCCTCTTCCAGCGTATCGTACGCTTTGAGGATATAATGGAATTCCAGCAATTCAAAAACTTCATAGACCTCCGGAATCATTTTGACCAATTTCAGGTCGCCGCGGTTCTGCTTGATGCCTTTGATCTCGCTGATAAAAATGCCCCATCCGGCCGAACTGATGTAGTCTACGTCAGCCAGGTCAACGATGATGCGGTACTGTTCTTTTTTTATCAGCGTCGTTAAAGCGCGTTCCAATTCAGAGGATGTAGTCGTATCGATATAGCCACCGACTTTGATAACGGCTACACTGTCCCCAGGGCCGGTAAATTTGATCGTCGTTTGAATGCCTTCCATGTATGACCCTCACTGGTGTATGTTAATATCCTGTTTTTTACGAACCCATCGCTAAATCAAAGGAAATTAAAATAAACAATAACCATAAGCAAGTAATTTTTCTGTTAACTCCGTAAACATTCTTTTCCGATAAAATACCGCCTGCGGTATTCCTTTGTTGAATTTATTATAATTTATTTGATAAATTCAGTTTATGGAAAACCGTTTACACAATAGAACAAAATGAGCATCATCAAAATTGCGGTTGTCGGTCCTGAATCAACCGGCAAATCAACCTTATCCATGCAATTGGCGGCGCATTACAGAACGGTGTGGGTTCCCGAATACGCGCGGGAATATTTCGACAAACTGAATCGTCCTTATAAGTATGATGACGTTCTGGCCATAGCGGAAGGGCAACTGCGTTCGGAGGATGCTTTGGCGGCGGCAGCCAACCGGCTGATAATCTGCGATACGAACCTGATTGTCATTCAAATCTGGCTGGAGCATAAGTACGGCCGTTGCCCGGAATGGATCGGCGATACGATCCGCAACCGTCCTTATGCGATGCATTTGCTGACCGATATCGATATGCCATGGATTGACGATCCGCTGAGGGAGCATCCGCATCTCAGGGAACATTTGTTTCAGCGCTATTCCGAGACGCTGGATTCGTTTGGCATCGCGTACCGTGTACTCTCAGGAAATCAGGAACAGCGAAGAACCAATGCCATCGCCATAATAGATTCGATTATCAAACCTGCAACAAACAAAAAAGCAGCCTTATGAACGAACGGATTAAAATCATCCTCGGCGACATCACGGTACAAAAAACGGACGCTATCGTAAACGCGGCGAACACCTCCTTGCTGGGTGGCGGAGGCGTGGACGGCGCCATTCACCGCGCGGCCGGGCCGGAACTGCTCGAAGAATGCCGCGCGCTCAAAGGATGCCGCACCGGCGAAGCGAAAATCACGAAAGGATATCTTCTTCCGGCAAAGTATGTGATACATACCGTAGGGCCGGTATGGCGCGGCGGTCAGTGCGGCGAAGAGGAAATTCTAGCTTCCTGTTACCGAAAATCCCTCGAGCTTGCCGCGCGGTATAAACTGAAATCCCTCGCGTTTCCCGCCATCAGCGCGGGCGTGTACGGATATCCCCATGTGGAAGCCGCCGCCATCGCCGTCAGCGAAATCCGGCATTTTCTGGACAAGCATCCCGAGATGGAAAAAGTCGTCCTTGTATGCTTCGATCATGCGATGTACGACCTGTACAAAAAAACCTGCAATGATAACCCGTCGTCTTCATAAACGGGCAACCCGAAAATAAAAATAAATTGTTTTTTTACGATTCCCGTAAGAACATTATTCCACTTCAACATGGACCAGTCTGTTATTGGGTTACAACCCGGCGAAAAATATTTGCTGTTGCTTTTGAGCGTGATTCCGATTAGCTTTCGCATAACAAAACATAACCAGGAGGTTCTCTTATGCACAGCAAAACATGGGTCTTGATTGCCGCGATCGCGCTGATCGGCGCTTACCCCGCATTCGCGCAGGACGACGGTTCGGATAAAAAAGACAATCCTTTTTCATTCCAGGGACCCGGCGACGGGCTGGGATACAGTCACATGGCCATGCCGTTCGGTTATACGCGCATCGGCGACAAGGATTACATCAGCCTGCGGATTCAGCCGGAATTCGCGTTCGGCAAATTCGGTATCGGCCTGGATGTCCCGTTTCTCTACAGCCCGTCCGACGGCAAATTCCGCTGGGAGGAATATAAAGGCGGCGTCGGCCCTCTGCGCCTGATCCGCTACGTTCGTTACGGCGTCAAGCATCAGGATCCGATTTATGTCCGCATCGGCGATATCAGCGGATCGTATCTCGGTTACGGTCTGATCATGTACAATTATTCCAACGCGGTGAGTTTTGAAAAACGCAAATGGGGCCTGAACTACGACATTAATTACGACCTGCGCTACGGCGTTGAAGGCGTTTACAGCGATTTCAACGGATTCAACATCTTCGGGGTCCGTCCCTACGTGCGTCCGCTAAAAACCACCGAAATTCCCATCCTGAAAACCATGGAGGTCGGCGTCACGTACATCACCGATCAGGATAAGGAAACCCAAATTCAGGGCGTAACCGAAATGGGCGCCGATCTCGGCGTGACGGTGTTCCAGAATTCATTTGTGCAGATCCTGCCCTATATGGAATTCGCCAAATTCATGAAAAACGATGATATCAAAGACAGCGTGAACACAATCGGCGGCGTGAAATACAAATCCGGCCAGGGTTTCGCCATGGGCGTGAATTTCCGCTTCAATTTTGTCGCGGATGTATTCAATATGGGCGTCAAACTGGAACGCCGTTATTTCGGCAACGACTTCGTGCCGCAGTATTTCAACGGACTGTATGAAGTGAACAAAGACGGACGCGCCATGATGCTCCCGTACGCCCAGGGCCAGCAGGGCTCCTACGGCGAAATCTTCGCCAACCTGATCGGCAAAGTCCAGGTCATCGGCGGCATCTCCGTTCCGGATAAAATGAAAAAAACACGGGACGCATACATTCACCTCGGATTGGTCGTCCCCAAACTTATTCCCAAAGTCATCATCTCCGGAAGTTACGACAAAGCGTACCTGAAGAACCTCGGCGCCGCGTTCACGTTTAACCAGAATTCCGTCGCCAATATCCGCTTTGCCTACGAAATGTACCAAACGGGTCCGTTCGTTTTCATGACCGGCGTGGATTACAAGTGGACTTTCATCAAAGTCGAGAATGATTTGAAAGCTAAGAAATATATTACTCCTTATGTCGGTATGATGATGAATATGCCTTGGGGCGACCAGAAAAAATAACACGACCATTTTCAAACATGCGCCCGGCAAGGCTGTACGGTTCCGTACAGCCTTGTCCTGCTTTAAAGAGTCATGAAGGAAAAAAAAATTGACGTCCAATCCCTGCTTGAGGATGGCCGGGACAGCAACCATCCGCCGGTCATCGAATCGCTCAACTTTTTCGGCCGTGACCAGGTTACGTTCGTGGATCGCGGTTGGTATATGGTTATGGAATTTGAACTCAGTTCATCGGGCAAATTCGCTCAAGCTGTTGACATTGCAAAGCAGAACCCGCATTTCACGGAATTGGTGGACGAGCGCGGCGTCAGCATTTACAGAACAATTTATTTCAAGGACCAGTTTCCCCGTTTCCATGACCTTTTTGAAATCGTAGGCGGCTGGAAGAACACGCGGTTTTATTTCAAAGGGACTGAAATCAAACTGATCGAACTGGAAATCTGGTATACTTCGTTCCGCGCTTACTGGGGACACCGCCGGTCACTGAACATAACCGATTATTGCGGTCAAAGCAAAATCAACGCTTATCCCGATTTCATAGGATGTTACGACCGCAATATTTATCTCCGATGGCGCGACCCGCTGATGACGCATTACCACCAGCGCTCGCTGATGTGGTACAGTTTCGGCAAGCGTTCCGGAAACGAATTCCTTATCGACAAAACCGCCATGCATCATTACCTCAAGAACCTGAACCAAGATTTCCATCCATGTCCCGCCTACGGCCATCATATCGTTGATCAGGTGATCCATAAACTTCCCAACAGCCTGAAACCGGCGGAGGGAAAGCAATGGCTGTTTAAGGAAGATTTTCTCCGTTCATCGGAACGACAATCTATGATGTTTCATCATGAGATCGCGCTTTCCGTGCTTCCGGACATTTGCCCCGTATCGGAAAAAAACTACCATAAATTTTTAGACGCGATATTCCGCGCCGGTGTTTAATACTGAAGATCGGTCAGTATTGTAACGACATTAAACGGCGACATCTCGAATTCCACTTTCAGGAACGGATGGGGATCTTGTTTTGCAATCCAGAAAGTCAGGCGGGTTTTGGAAGTCACGAGGCGCCGGGTCAGAATATCCGTTTTTTTTCTTCTAACTTCTTCTCTCTGAGGCAGAAAAGCAAAATCGATTTTCGAGGCTTCCCAGTTTTTTCCAGCGGCTTTCAGCTTCTCCTCTCCGGTCACGCGGATCACGGCTTTCCACGGTTCCGTTTCCACATCAAGGTTCAGCGTGTATTGGTCGCCCGTTTTCAGCGTCTGATGCCGCAGCCAGTAGATCATCGTGAAAAAATTATGCGCGTCTGCGGCGATCGGCGACCGAAGGGGTTCCGTAAACTTACCCCCGTGGAATACAGCTTCTCCCGCACGGTGTCGGTAAGTGATGGTCATTTTTTGTTCCAGCGTTTTCTGAAGTATATTCTTGTCCATCCTTACCGGAAGCGTCGTCGCTGAATCCATGTAAATATCGTACCGGTTATCAACGTTGTAGAAAGCTGAAAACAAAGCGTTTGTTCTGGCGGAGGCCAGAATATGATACCGGCTTCCCTGCGCGGTGGATGCCTTTCCCGGAACGGAAATGTTGATAGTCACCGCGGAAACTGAAAGATAAGTCAGCTGATAAGTCGCCCGTTCGCCAAAATAGTCGGGTTGACCATTAATAGAAGCCCATGCGGAAAGAATCATGAAAAAGGCGGATTGGCTCAAGGATCGAAAAAAATTCATGGAGTTAACTGATCCCGGATTGAATGCAGTTTTTTGTGGAGCAGCGCCCGTCCTCGGTTGACGCGGGATTTGACTGTACCGACCGGAAGTCCCGTCTGAACGGCTATCTGGTCGTACGGAAGCCGGTCAACTTCGCGCAGCAGCATAATTTTTTTATAGGTATCGGGTAGCTGGCCGATCGCCGCACGGACCAGCGACTGCATAGCGGCGGGTTCCGAGGAATCTTCCTGCGGATGTTCCACAGCGTATTCCGACAGATCTTGCGTCCCGTTCATCAAGCTGGACATGGAATGCGGGCGGTATTTCGATTTTTTACGCAGTTCAGTCCGGGCAAAATTGCGCGCGACGGTATGGATCCATGTCGAAAAACGCGCGATCTGACGGTAAAGCTGTTTATGGTTGAACACCTTG
>JBBIRG010000092.1:5967-8024 GCA_037441945.1 Bacteroidota bacterium
TGTCCTGTACAATGTCTTCCGCGTCGGATCGTTCATGCACGTACTGGATAATGAAATTAATCAGCGGTTCTTTGTATCTCCCTACAATTACGTCGAACGCTTTCAGGTCCCCTTCCTGGAAGCGGAGGATCAGCTGTTCATCGGTCAGGTGACTGTAAGAGCGCATCGCTTCCTGAACAAGGAACGGCGTCTTGACCAATTTCTTGATCTCTTCGCGGCGGATCAACCCCGTGTTGGAATCGGCGTTTTTCATCGGGGTGTTCCGTAGATCAGAAGATAAATCAGTTTTTCCATTATGATTTCCGGCTTGACGGAAATCGACTTGAGATCGCGGTCGGCCTGAATAAGAAAATCAAACGATTCCCGTAGATGTGAGGCTTTAAATTGCCGCGCCTGCCCCATATACGATGTTCGCAGATAATAGGGCGGAATATTGAAATGTTCCTTGATGATTTGCTCGATTTCAGATTGCGGACAACTGGATTCCGTACATTCAGCGATCTGCCAGAGAATGTTGTACTGGCGGAAAATCAGGGCGATCATGCCGGCCGGCTCTTCCCCGCGCTGAAGCATGTTTCGAAAAATTTTCACCGACTCTTCATAATTCCTGTCGGCGATTCGCTGACACAATTCAAAAACATTGTATTGGCGGGATAATCCCGTTATGGCTTCCACGTCTTCCTCGCTTACGGAATTTCTTGCGCCGGTATAGCTGGCCAATTTTTCGATTTCAACCTCAAGTTCCTGCAGAGACAGGTTCAGCCTTGCCGTCATTAGCATCGCGGCGGAATCGCTGATCTCTTTGCCTTTTTCCTTGAGCATGTTCCGTATCATTTCCGGCATGTCCGATTCGCTGAGTTTGTCTAACTGAACCGATACGCCGTCTTTATGGAGCATCTGGAACAACTTCAGCCGGAAATCCGGATGGGCGGCCATAACGATAAAACAGCACGTTTCATCTAACCGTTCCAGATGCTTCTCGAGGATTTCCCTTTCATTCTTCTTCAGGGCTTCCGCCTCTCTGAGGACGACTACCTGACGGTCGGCCATGACGGGAAAGCTCGTCAGAGCGGTCAGCAGCGATTCCATGACGATTTCCTTCCCGTAGAATACATGCAGATTGAAATCGTCTTTTTCTGAGCCGAGAACTTTCATTGTGATTTTTTGCCGCAGCTGATCGGCCAGATAGGTTTCTTCACCATGCAGCAGGTATACGCCGGCGATGTTGCCCTTCTGAATATCCTTCAGGGCTTCATGGAACGATATGCCTTTTTTTTCTTTTTTCGCCATTCGCGATGATTGAAATCGTTTGTAAAAATGTGTTTATTCTGAATATTTTCTACCACACGTGTTAGCTTTTTAACTCATCGAGCATGGATTTCAGTTTCAGCAGGTCTTCCCATGCCGGTTTTTTCCAGTTCGGATTTCTCAGGAGCGCCGCCGGGTGATAAGTCACGATTAGCGGAACGCCGTGATAATCGAAGGCTAGTCCGCGCATGGCAGTCATGGACAGGCCGTTTCGCAGGAGCGTATTGGCGGCGGTGAGTCCCAGCGCGCAGATGATCTTCGGGCGTATGGTTTCAATCTGTGTGATGAGATAGGGTTCGCAATGTCCGATCTCATCGGCATTGGGTTTACGGTTATTCGGCGGCCGGCATTTAAGAATATTCGCGATATAGACGTCAGAACGTGAAATTCCCAGCGAGCGCGGTTCCTCAATCATTTTGGTCAGCAGTTGTCCCGCCCGGCCGACGAACGGAAGCCCCTGCTCGTCTTCGTCCGCCCCCGGCGCCTCGCCGATGAACATGATTTCGGCGGCAGGACTGCCGGATCCAAAGACGGTTTGTGTGCGAGTTTGGCAGAGACCGCATTTCGCGCATGCTGCCACGGTCTTTCGCAAATCAGAAAGTACAGGCAACTCATCCTGAACAGCTGTGGAATAAACCGGTTCCGGTTCCAGAACATGTTTTTTCTCATTCACTGAAAGGATTTCGGTTAAACGGTCTTCACCATCCTGTGCAGGAACAGTTTTCGGGAAACCAATTTTATCGCCGTAT
>JBBIRG010000093.1:0-8018 GCA_037441945.1 Bacteroidota bacterium
GGCGTAGAGAAACGCGAAGACGACGAGCGGGAAGGCGGCGCCGCCGTGGCGTTCGGCCGCCGCGGCGATTGCACTCGCGCCGGCGAAGTAGTCGGGGCAGAGGCGCTGGCGGATGGCGGCGAAGCCGCGGATTGAGGCGGGCGATTCGGCTTATATTACATGGCGCTACCGGGTTAATGATAACGGATTGGGGACATTGACGTTTACGGCGGGCGCTGAAGGATTGGATTCCGTTAACAATTTGCTGAGGATTTTTTCCAATAAAGTCACGCGACTGGTGACCATGCGTCATGCGGAGGTGGATACGATCGAACTGGCTTCGGGTTCTGACAGTTTATCCGTTATCGTAAAACAGACGGCGCAGTTAGAAGTGATCGTCAAAGACCGCTTCGGTAATGCGGTCATTGACAGCGCGGTTCGGTTTGTGGTTATGCCGGACAGCGGAGGATTCAATGTTTCACAGACGCTGAAAGATACGGTAATCCGTTCCGACGCGAACGGAAAAGCCAGAATTACATATTATGCGCCGTCTCGTTCGATGTCAGTAAACGTCAGAGCTTTCCCGGACTTTGTATTCGGCATTCCTGATGATACAATAATTTACAAAATAACAATTCTTCCGGCGGCGATATCCTACCTGACGATCTCGGTGGACACGCCGTGGACGGCGGGACAGAACAAATTGATCACGGTCAACGCATTCGACCGGTTCAATAACTTAAACTATCTTGATACAACGACAATCCTATTCACAGGTATGCCGTCTGAAAACGCGTCATTTGAACCCTCGGCGATTCAACTGGATTCAGGTACGGCGACCACTCTGGGACGAAATACCAAAGCGCAATTGAATTACACATTCCGCGCGACTACGCTGAATACTTCCACACAGCGTATCAGCGATCCCATACGAATCGTTCACACAACTGCGTTTGCGTTCGTTCAGCCGGATACAGTAAAATTATTTGACATTATCGTAAATAAGAAAAGAACGCTTTACGCGACCGTCATTGATACATTCGGTAATTCGGTGAGTAATTTCACGGTACCATATGCGGTAACCGAACCTCAGGGAACCGGCTCCATTTATGGTTTCCCGCAATACGATATCGTAACTCAGGAAAACGGATCTACCGCGGTCATTTACACAACGGGTAATACAGAGGGTACAAATATTGTTACGGTCACAGGACAGTCTTTGCCGCTAAGCGATACTATTGTTTATGCATTGCAGACCATCAATCCCATACTGCCTTCGCGGTATAATCTGGTTTCCATCGATCCTGATACGGTATCGCAAAAACAACAAAACGCATTCCGGGTACAGATAAATAATCGCGGGCCGTTCCCGATTACGCTCATCCCGGATTCGACTTCCATGGCGTTTTATAATGCCGATTCGAATCGGACGCTTGCGGTAATTTTGGATACGCTTGTGAAAACACTTTCGGATTCGGCTGTGACGCAGGTACAGTTCCGCGCTGTGAGCGCGCTTCTGCCGGCCGGGGACTATCCGTCGGTTCTGAATACCGCAACTGTCCGCCTGGTGGGAACGATCACCGATTCGGCCTCAGGCCTCAAAGATACAGTGGCGATTCCGCTTTCATTCAGCGGCCGAGATACACTCAATGTCCGCAGGCCGGCGCAACTGACTCTTTCGGGCGTCAGCTTTGAACTGGATTCCGCGGTTCAGGGCCAGTCCGGAATCCGCGTGGAATATACCGTCAGCAATACCGGAGAGAACAAGGCTGTCAATGTTTCCCTGACCGACCGGTTTGCCAGAAGCGCTCAGAACACGACCGGCCAATGGCAGCTGGTTGCCGACAGTCTGCCTGCTGTTTTTGAACCGGGTATCACAATCTTCAGTCGTTATTATCAGATCCGCGTGAAATCGCTGACCGGGCAGCAGGTCATATCATCCTGGCTGGCAGGATCCGACCGCGTTGATCCGCTGCAGCAGACCGCGGACAGCCTGATCCCGGGTGATTCCATTAAGGTTGTCGGATTATCTAGAGTACAGATCGTTTACACCACCGTTGATACCGTATATACCGATTCCCTGATTAACCGCAATCAACTCGTACGGATACGCAGTATCATAAAAAATTCGGGAGAAGAGGCTGTCCGTGCGCATCTCCGGTTTACGGCCTCCGGAACGGGTTTGATCAGCGATACCGTCATCGCTGCGCTGAACGGAAACAGTTCGCAGGTGATTTCTTCGCGGTATTTCAACGTACAGGATTCACGCGGAATCGAAACATACACCGCGATCATCGATACGCTGTTCAGCCTTGTCAACGGTGATACGCTGACGATAAGCGATCCGATTGCCGGTAATACGCGAAACTTAGTCGTGCAGGATTCAGCGAAACTGGATCTTTCCCTGACGGTTTCCGGGCCGGATCCCAAATCGCTGATCGTTTCAGATTCTTCATCCTTCATGATCCGTTTGAGAGTGAATAATATCGGCGAAGCGGGATTGTCATCCGATTCCATACCCGTTCGCGTGATGATTCCTGTTCCGTACCGGTTCTCATATACCGGAAACCGGGATACCATATTGTTTGCCAGACTCAGTCAGGACTTGCCGGTAACGGTTCTGGCGTTTGACTCGACGCTCGATTTCAGGTATTTCACGGCCAGAATCGATACCGGAAACGCGTTGTATCCGCGTGATGTTAACAACCGCCTGAAAGCAGTTTATCTGAACGATTCCGACAGGATTCAGATCAAGGCCAGTTCAGTCGGGCGCCTGATGCCCTTGTCTTTTAGCGTGGTTTCTCCACAGGGCGCGGTTGACGGTACGGTTTCGACATTCCAGACCTTTGTTATCCGCGCGCGAGTCGCAAGCCTTGAACGGTTATCCAATATCCGCGGGACTTTAAAAATGCCGGCCGGATTCTCAACACCCGACAGTTTATCGCAGAACATGAATCCCCCTGTCAGCGCGGTGACGGATTCCGTGCAGTGGCGCATTATCGCTTCCGATACTACGGGAACGAATTTCGTGTTTAACGTGACTTTCAGCGGCGAAGATACGACAACCGGACTGAAACGTGTGAGCAATCCGCTAACCTTGGCTACGAATATCGTCCGCCGGGCCGAATTGGCTGTGAGCTTCAGGATCAGCGATCCGCCCGGAGCCAAAGATGATACGATTTCAACGGATCAGTTATTTACCGTCGAAGCGGTTGTACAGAATCTCGGCGTAGCGCAAGCCTCCTCCGGTTCGCTGCGCTTAAGCATACCGGCTGGATTTGCCAACACGACCCTTCCCGACACGCAGACGTTTGTCGTAAACACACCGGTAACCTGGATTTTAAGGTCTCCCGCCAGCCCGACTTTCAGCGCAATCCTGAAAAAACTAAAAGCCGTGCCGGGCGGCGTTCGGTTTAAACTGGCCGGCGATGAGGCTGAAGGCGGTACCACAGGATGGACAGGTTATCAGTCCGGACTGATTGACCGGAAACAGCTGAGGATAACAACCGGGCGTTTTACTGCGGAGGATGACAATAATAGTGAAATGATCAACGCGATTCTGGCGGCGGCGGATCTGGCAGTATCCATTGATCGCGTTCCGGTTGATACGAATACAAACAGACCCGCGCATGTTGTTCGTTCATCGGATACCATTAACGTTACCGTGGTTCGAGCGGCAGCAATAGAGAATATGAACCTGACGATGCGAAATGTGGTTTCGACGGAACAAAATTTCACGGTGCGTTTGTACATCGCGCAGAATCCCTCGCTGACATCAAGAAAAGCAACCTTATTAATGCCATCTGCCTTCTCGACTGTAGATACGATCGTCAAAACGATGTCCGATGAGGATACCGTTGTAACCTGGACGATTAAAGCGCCCGATTTCATCAATAACGGCAATGCACAGGAAAATTATAGCATTGGCGTGCTGTTTGAAGGACGTGACCGTAATAACCAGAATCCTGTAACTCCGGGCAATATTAGTCAGGAAATAACCGTTCAGACCAAGCCGCGCCTGGTGATGAATGCCGTCATCCATTCACCGGATGACGCCAAAGACGGATTCGTAAGCAAAGGCCAGTCTTTCGAAGTACATGTCAATATCAGCAAAATCGGCCGTGCCTCAGTCAGTGGAACAGGTTCGGTCACCATGGACAGGAGTACTCTGCGCGTCTCCCAATCCGGTCCTGCCGAGAACCAGTTCCGCGTAACACCGATCGATACGATGTTCGACATTGCAGCGGAGCATTCGAAAACGCGATGGCTTTTCACCGCACCCAACGATACCGTCATATCCCATCCGCTGGTATTTGCCTTTACAAGCCTGTTGCCGAACGATTCGAATACCGGCCAATCGGTCTCGTTGGTCAATTCAACGATTTCCCTGAACATTTCCACCGAACACAAGGTGCTGAAAGTCACGAACATTCCGACATGGAAAGATAAAAAGTCAGCCTTTAAGACGGAGTTCATCGACGGTCTTTTGGAACTTAAGATGGAAAATAACAGTTCAACGGAAAATACAAATTCGATTCTTGCGAAGGAATTCCGTATTATTGTTGAACAATATACGCCGACCGATACGGTTTATCCTTTCCGGCGGGTGGCGCCGTCAGTTTATCTGTCTACCGATTCAGTGCTCGTTCGGCTGATCGGAGAACAGCAGTATATCAGTTCATCTTCCGTTGCCGGCGACACGGTCGTCGTTTCAGTGAATGAAATCCGCGGATTAAGCCCGAGCCGCATGAAAGCTTCCATCGCCAATGTCGAATGGAAAAAAGGCATTCTGATCAATAAGAATAATCCTGTGTCCGTCGCAATTGCAGCTAAGCTGGCCGCGGATGTAACACAGCAAAACCGCAATTACCGAATCCGTCTGGTCGAAATTGTCGCGTATGACTATGATACGCTGTCAGCTTCCGGCAGTAACCAGAATAATCCGCTGAATAAACAGCTGACCGTTGTGGATCCGTTCGGACGGCCGATTTCCGACAGCTCAGCAAATATCGGTTCGGTTTCCATGCGGTTTATCGACCCCGACGGCTCCTCCAGCGACCAGTTCAGCAATTATCCCAATCCGTTCGGAAGTTCCAACCGTGTCCGCACAACTTTCTTCTTCGTTCCGAAACAGGAAGGAACGGCTACGGTTGAAATCTATACGCTGGCCGGAAATTTGGTGCGTAAAATCAGCGGACAGGTTTTCCGCAAAACGATCCCGTCAAATTTGATCTGGGATGGACGGAACGGCAACGGCGATAAAGTCCGTAACGGCGTTTATATCGCGGTACTGAAAGCGCCGGGAATGCCGAAACTCAAGACTAAGGTTCTTATAGCTAAGTAAAATGAATTTTCAAAAAAAAACCTGAGTTAATCACTCAGGTTTTTTTTTTGACGACGGAAGGGAACTATTTCAGCAATGCCGTGATATCTTCGCTGAGCGGTTTGGTAGTCGACGGGAAAACCTTGAGTAATTCGCCGTTTTCACTGATCAGGTACTTATAAAAATTCCATTTGGGCGACAGATCGTTCCAGCCGTTCAGGGATTTCGTTGTCAGCCACTTGTATATCGGATGCTGGTCGTCGCCGGTAACGGATATCTTCTCGGCCATTAGGAAAGTGACTCCGAAATTAACTTTACAAAAATTGGTAATCTCTTCATTGGAACCCGGTTCCTGGCTGCCGAAGTTATTGGCGGGGAATCCGATGAGGACGATCCTGTCACCGTAGGTTTCATGCAGTTTCTGAAGGCCTTCATACTGCGATGTAAAACCGCATTTTGAGGCGACATTAATCAATAAAATTTTCTTTCCTTTGAACTCGCCCAGCGAAACGGTTTTTCCGTCCATCGCTGTGAAACGGTACTCGTAAATCGTTTTCATGCTTTGCGCTCCTATCGGCCGTTCGGCGGAACTGAAACAGCCGAAAATGAAAATTCCCGGGAATAATGCGATGATTGGCTTAAGAAGTTTTTTCATGTCTGATTTCCTTACAGTTGTTTTTCATTAAAACATCCATTTGGGCATTCTATTCCGACTGCGCATGAAAATTCCTTAAAAAAATGGCGATTCGGGTGTTGATTGGCTCTAAAATAAATTTTCGGCCAAGCATTTACAGATTAGGAAAACACCAAACGGCATACAGAACATTTGAATAAGCGGCGATACGAATAATGATTTTCTATAAATCTGACTGTCGACGCTAAAAACTACTTAGCGACTGTAGTCAGAATGATCCGCGCTTCCGTCTGTTGAATTTTCTGGGATTTCCTCTGAACTTTTACCATACCGCGTATTCCTGCTGCAAGTTGCCTGACGTTGTTATCAACGACAAATTCATAACCGCCTTCGTTAACAGTCGCCAATTTCGGAAAGGGTTCCGTCCGCGCGACAACCACCATCATTTCCGAGCCGAACGGGGGAGCGCACTGGAATTCTTGCGGAATTTCGACAACCATATTCGCCTTGGACTCGTCGATATAATAGTCGTTCAGAAGAAGGGCGCGCTGTCCGTCGGCGGTGTTATATAAAATACGGATATGGACTGCTCGGTTCACGCGGATATAGATTATCATGATGTCGTCTTCTACGAACAGCAGATTTTCGTTTCCTTTGTTTGTCCACACGTCTAACTGAATGTTTCCGCTGATTACTTCGTCCTCCGCGAAAGCTTTTTGGTCGGAGAGCATTTTCAGGTAATTTTCCGGGCGGTGGTGGATTTTCTGCAGGACAATCAGCGCCGTATCGAGGTTAATTTCTGCGGCGGCAAGAAAGACGCCGGTTTCCAGATCTTTCAACCGACCGACAATTTTGATTTTGTCGCCCAGGTCCCAGTAATTGCCCTCAAATATCCTGCTTGCGCCTGATTTGACCGCAATGTCCCGCGTTATCATAGAAGATCGCGGCGATGCATCGGGGCTTTGCCGTACCACTTGTCCGACGCTCAGATTCAGGAAATGCGTTTCAAGCGATTGCTGGAAATATTTCGAAAATGAGCTGGCCATTTTTGTTTCCTGGTAAGTCATTGGGACGATCATGACCGGGAGCCGGGAAATGCCAGTTTGCTTTGATATTTGGTATACGATCGCGCGGGCTGCGTCGTCAACGGAGTTGACCGCATGAGCTTTCAGTTTGTTGACGCGTAATGAAATCTCTTCTTTGGATAGGATGTCAGCGAAGGTCGAAAAAGCGGCTGATTTGTCGGAACCGGCGGCTGCCAGAATCGCGTTAACTCGGGTTAATTCATCGTACAGCGCGTAGGTTTTCATATATTTTTCAGCGGCGTCATCCGTTTTCGATGACTGTTCGTCTTTTTCTGCGGAAGTAGTCCATTGGCGGATATCTTTGACCAGCTTGTTTCTTTCGGCGTCATATATTCGTGCGAGATCAATCCGGCTTATAAAAGCTAACGCGTAAATTAGCCTGTCTTTCCGGTAAAATTCTGTTTTCACGCCCTGTAGCCGGATGTCTGTGGAACTTTGAGTGACCGATTGGAAAAACTGGGCTGACTTATTGTCTTTTTCCTCCAGCCGGTCAATCACTACGCTTTTGATATTCACGATCAGGTTCCGTGCGAGATTGGCGCGCGCGTTTTCTTCGGCGATCTCCAATGCGTCCTTATCCTTCGCCAGGCTTGTCGCAAATCCCGTTAAATAAAGGTTCTGCGGATATTTGGCAGATTGCCCGTAATTCGACACCCAGTCCGGTTCATTAGCGTAAAGAATAGAAGCGAATATGCAAAGCGGAATAATATATTTCATAAGTTATACCTTCTGATAAGTTAACGTAAATATAATTACACACGGCGGTCAATACAAGATATTTTCTTCTTCCGGAAGATCAAGGTCTCGTCGGTTGAAATTATAATTGTTAGTGAACTGTAGCCGCAATCTTTAGTTTGCGTGATTACCGTTAAATAGTATACGTCCGGAAACCCGTAGAACCGCATAAAATAATGGTTTATAGTGAATATTGGACTTGAATCTTGGGATAAAATTGCGTATATTCAGGCGTTTAGAGGCATTTGAAACCAAGATTCAC
>JBBIRG010000094.1:0-7974 GCA_037441945.1 Bacteroidota bacterium
TATATCATCGGCGACCCGGAAACGCGTAAGGGCACCGTCATTGATCCAGGTTCAGAACCTGAACGAATCACGCGGAATATTGATGAATCAAATTTATCAATAGATTCCGTCTACAACACACACGGCCACATTGACCATATCGGCGCGATTATTCCGCTGCAAAAGAAATACCGGGCGGCATTTTACCTCCACACAGATGACGAGACGCTGATCGGTAAAGCCGTCCAGTACGCGGCAATGTACGGCCTCGAACTAGAGGGTATCCCTGAAATTGATCGTAATATCAACGACGGCGATGAATTGACCGTCGGCGGACTGAAGATGCGCGTCATCCATTCGCCGGGTCATACGCGCGGCTGCTGCTGTTTTTATTTCCCGAACGAGAATATTATTTTTACCGGCGACACGCTGTTCCGCGAATCCATCGGAAGAACCGACCTGCCCGGCGGCCACTATCAAACCATAATCCGTTCGATCAAAGAGAAACTGTTCACCCTGCCCGGAGATACAACCGTGTACCCCGGCCACGGCCCGCAAACAACGATCGGTTATGAAAAAATGAATAATCCTTTTTTACAGTAAAACAGACTCTTGCCGGATAAAAAACCTATCGTGTAACAGGAATATCCGGCAGTGTAACCGCCAAAAAATTATTCCTGCAATTCTTTTTTGATTTTTTTACGGATTTTTTTCCCGTCTTCGGACGTAAATTCCTTTTCGACGGTGATGTAACCTGGATATTCCATCGCCCAGCTTCCGATCATGATGGTCGGCTTGATTTTCAATTTCAGCAAAATAGGTTCATGATCCTTTCCGATGAGTCCGAAAACCTTATTCAGGAACGTATCCTTGCCTTTTTGACTGAATATTTCTTTCAGATTGCCGGTTACGGCGATCGGCACATCAACGGTTTCGCCAGGTTTGATCTCGATACGCTCCTCGACCATGCCGGTGGCGATCTCCGTATCATCAATCAGGCATATCCATTCCATGCGGTTCATGGCCGCTTTTTCCTGATTCGGGTTGTATCCCTCGATCATCAGCGTGAATGTCAGCGGGATCGTTTTTCCCGTCAGCGCGGTAGCCAGCCGGACGGCTTTCTTAAAACTCAGGTCCGAGATTTTTTTTACTTCCTGAATATCAATATCATCTAAACGGAGATCCCTGACCTCATTGAACCGGAAATCGCATTTGGCGAATGTTTTGGCCTCGTCAATCTGCTGTTTCACCGAGCAGCCGGCAATCCATAATGGTAAAATGAGCACTAATATCAGATATCGCATTTTGTTAACTCCTTTTAATGATATATACAAAATCCGTAATCAGCATGAAAAAAGCAACGAATATTTACTTTCGGAAGCTTTCATGAAATTTTTAAAATCCACAGATTGCATCAAAAATGACAGGTGAATCTGTGGTAGTATAGAATATTCCGGGTGATTATCGGCATCATACATACGGATGGATCGTTCCCTTAAAATTTTACGGATTTCAATAAGGCGATTTTTCGTCAGATGGCGATGGTTTGATGATGTAGAAACCAATCCGAAAGGAGACTCGCCATGTTTACGCATCGTGTCAAACAGCAATACCGGATAACGCTGGAACTCGCCCTGCTGTTATCTCTCGTGATCATCACGATCATTCTGCTGCACGTTTCGTTCAATGCCGCCCCGAAGAACAGCGGACTTTTAAAAAGAGACCGGGATTTTGAATTTGTTATGCTAACGGATATCGAAACCCTGCGTAAAGCCCCGCCGGCCAGGCCTTCCGTTCCGATTGCCGTGAACGATGACCCATTGCTCATGGACGAAACGATTGATTCGACGGATTTCGATACGGGCTCATCACCGGTCATGATACCCGTTCGGCCTCCGAAAGATGTCATTGAAAAAAGTGATGAACCTGTTGATTTCTTTGACATCGAAGATCCGCCCATATTAATCGGTGGAAATGCATCGATCCTGAAAAACCTGAAATATCCGGAAATGGCGCGGATGTCCCGCATTGAAGGAACGGTCGTAATCAGCGTCCTGATCGATGAAACCGGAAAGGTCGTTATGGCTGAAAGCCTTTCAGATAGCGATCCGTATGGATTTACTGCATCCGCCATCGAGGCTATTCGTCAGTGCGCGTTTACTCCGGCGAAACAGCGCATGAAACCGGTGAAATGCCGAATCAATTATCTGGTGTTATTCCGGCTGCAGTGAATTCCTAAACAGATGAACACAGAGAATTCACAGAGAACCGCTGAATATTTTCATATGCTTCCCGCTGCGCCCCTTTCTTTTTGTATCGATGTGTGATTCACTCTGTGTTCCGTTTTAAAATGTATTTATCATAGTCTCAAAATTAAAACGGCAATGATTAAATCATTCATTTGTTAACTGAAAAGCTAAATTGAAACCGCCACTAAGTCCCTAAGACACCAAGTGAATTCCGGAAAAAAACTTCGTGCCCTGGTGTCTTCGTGGCAAATGTTTTCTTCTGCGTTCATTGCGGGCTTTGCCGTAAAAAATCATTTAACCGCAATGATCGCTGAGATCACAAAGGGCTTAATGGTTTTTCTTTTCGTGTATTTCGTGGGCTAATGATTTTCTTTGCGTTCTTCGCGGGCTTTGCGGTTAAGATTTTTTGGTTCTGGCTTGTCCAGGTCAGGTGTTAATCGATTCAAACCCCATCAAATCGCTTGGAGCGCAGGAAAAAATGATAAAACAAGATTTCTCGCCCGTTTGTTCTTGGATCCCGACATCCCCCAATCCCGATGTATCGGGTTTCGGAACAAGTGTCGGGCTCGAAATGACACAGAAAGGTGTTAAATAAACAGCGCTTTGCTGTTTTATCAATGAACGCCCACCCTGTGTCATTTCGATCCCGACTTGTCGGGAGAGAAATCTTGTATTGATGTATTGACTCTTGGTCTTCTTACGGAAACAACAAGGCCGTCGAATCATGAATTGTTTTATAAATATAATAATGTTGTTGCTTTTTTGAGACAATTAATAATACATCCGAAAATAATTTATCTGAACCCGAAAAACATCATTCATCGTGTAGGTTTAGCGCGTCCCTTTCCGCCATTTTTTAAATTTTCTTTGACTTGACATTTTATACTTTACTGTGCAGACGATAATTGCTATATTATTGCTATTGAATTTTTTACCTTAACTTCACACCCTGATGAGGTGTAACCCATGGCATTTGTAAGAACAATTCCGGTCTGGATTCTCATCCTGACGGCGGCTGAAACTCTTTTTGCCCAGAACGGCGATACCGTACTGACCGCTGGAAACGAGGCCCCGAAGTTTTTCCTTCGCGATATGAAAAACGGCGAGTTTTATTCCAGCGACTATTACGGCGAACCCCGGAAAACAATGAACGCCCCGAAAGAGCGCTCCCATATCGTCATCAGCTTTTTTGCGACCTGGTGCGCCCCCTGCCGCAAGGAAATTCCCGAACTCGAACGCCTTCAGAAGAAATATCCGGAAATTAAATTTTTCCTGGTCGACGTCGGTGAAGATAAAGAGATCGTCGAGAGATACCTGAAGACCGCGCCGATATACCTCCCCATCCTTTTAGACAAATACGGGAAGACCGCCGAAAAATTCAAAGTACAGAAACCCGGAACCAACAGCGCCGTTCTGCCGACTTTAGTGATGATCAGAAAAGATGGAAAAATCCATTATTATAAAAAAGGATATGAAGACGGCGATGAACTGAAAATGGAAAACGAAATTTTGAAAATGAGTAAATAAAATAACGAAGCGTGTAGCGCATACGGGAATCGAACCCGTATTACAGCCTTGAGAGGGCTGCGTCCTAACCGTTAGACGAATGCGCCGTATAACGCGTGAATATAATGGGATTCGGGGCATTTGTCAAGTAAACTTTGAAGAACGAAAGCTTTCTTGAATCATTTTTCCCGCGAAACACGCGAAACAAACGAATGATGAATACCAAAAACTGAATACTAAAAACCGAATGCAGAAATCATACGAATATAACATAGGAATGAAAGAATTCATTCGCGCATTTAGCGTGATTCGCGGGCTTCGCGGCAAAGTTTTTTCTTTGTGTCTCCTTGTCTTGGCGAGAGAAAATAATTTCTCGCAGAGGCACAGAGACGCAGAGGACGCAAAGGGTTTAAAGGTTTTTTACTTTTCGTGTGTTTCGCGGGTAAAAGTTTTAAAATCTTTGTGATGTTGTGGTTAAAAAAAAAGCCTCACGACTTTCATCATGAGGCTTACCGGTAAAAGCTTCTGGCTTACTTGATCATGATCATCTTGCGGGTCTGGATGAAATTCGGTGCGTTTAGGCGGTAGAAGTAGATGCCCGTGGAAACGGCTTTACCGGCGTTATCACGGCCGTCCCAGGTGATGACGAACTTGCCGGCGTTCTGTTTGCCTTTAAACAGCGTGCGTATTTCCTGTCCGAGCAGGTTATAGACTTTGATGGAAATATCCGACGCTTTCGGTATTTCATATGAAATCGCGGTGGTCGGGTTGAACGGATTCGGATAATTCTGGCCTAAGCTGAATGCTTTCGGGTTAATGATTTCATCTTCTTTAACCGAAACGCCAACGTTGATATCGGCGGTTTTACGCGGCAGTAACTGATAGCCGGATGTAAAAGGAGAGCTGGTCTTAAATTGCGTCACAATGCCGCGGACATTGACGGCGACCGACGGGATCGCTAAATTGTGGAATTCATCCCATAACTGGCGATCAATGTAGATCACGTTGGTCGAATCGCCGTTGAAATAATACGACGTGCCGCCGAAACGGAGTTGTCCGGTGGAGTCGAATATTCCGCCGGCAAGGTTAAAGGTTACGCCCGTAACATCGACCAGCATACCTTCGTAGGTTTCGCTCTTCAGCTGGGCTGGGGTGATGATTGTCGGCGCGGGTATCGCGCCTGTACCGTTGTTGTTGATCGTAGGAGCGTTGAATTGCAGTTTTCCGTTAAAATTTGAAACAGTTCCTTCTAGAGTAAGATCTGTGCCTTCTGGATAGGATGTATACCCCGGTTTGAAAATATGGATACCGCTTGTAGCATCCTGAATATAGATATCGACGTTGGACGCGGAATAGGTGGAGTCGCCGGCAGTTACAATACCGCGTACACGAACGGGCACGCCGTTGTAGATGCTCAGCCCGTTGGCGTCATTGACGCGCAGGGAAGAGATGTTTGTGACGCCGGAGAAATATTTCTGGGTGGAGCTGATCGTTACCGCGCCGCTGTCGTCTTTAGCTTTGATGAAGTACGTAACGTAGGTACCGTTGGTTTGGGGCGGAATTTCTGCTTCATACGCATTCGGGCCGGTAGATCCCATGTTCACGCTGTCCGTGACGCTGTTGGCGGTGTAGTTTGACGTCGGTTACGGTATAATCGTCCGTGACGATCGCGCTGATCAGCGCTTCGTTCACGGGAACATACGGATCGCGGGATAATCCGGAAATGGAGGGCGGCTGATTTCCTGTGGGACCGCCTGATGACACAGCGCCAGCCCAGGTTCTAGCAATACGGATGCCGTCAATAAATAAACCCGGTGTACTTGTACTTCCGCCCTGTCGAAGTGCATAAGTTCCATAATTTGAGGGATCTGAAATTGTATCCGATGCAACAGTTGGGGCTGGTTCCGGTGCGCCTATTGTAGGATTAATAAATAACTTGGGTACGACGCCAAATTCACCTTTTAAAACGACTAAATATGTCGTGCCAGTTAAATAATTAAAACCTGTATATTTTAAAGCAGTTGTGCTAACAGATGTCCCCGGACTTACTCCAAACGCAATATTTGTTCCATTGGTTTTAACCCAGACTCGCGGTCTGAATGTGGTACCCATTGAATAAGCCCCTAAATGGAAAAAATAATCACCCGCCGTTTTTGCAGTATCTACTCTCACTAAAAAAGCGGCGTAAATTGTTCCGGAAGTCACTGAATCAAATTGTTTGCTTACATCCTCACCGCCAGCGGTAAGAAGTCTGGCCGCATTCCCAACACCTGAACCCGCATAGCCAGCATAAGATAATCCGGGAGTTACTACCATAACAGGATTTGTACCTGCACCGCTATGTGCCGTGTAACCATTAGCTGTCAATAATGTTCCAGCGGTATAACTAAAATTTTCTTGTACAAGCAACTGTGAATACAGTAGCGAGCCGCTGAGCATACACAACGCGATCAGCGTAAATAACTTTTTCATGGCATATCCTTTCTTTAATATAATAAAATAATGTATACCAAAAACTTGTCATACGTAACCGTTAAATTAATGTTTTTTTGGGGTAAAGTCCAATGTTTTTTTATAAAACCAACTGCCACCAAGGCACGAAGGCACAAAGATCTTATTCCCTGCGAATCCGCCGAGGCGGACGAATACCTTTTCCCGCTAAACACGCGAAATATACGAAAGGCATAAATGCGGGATTAATTTGTTTTTTGTGTATTTCGCGGTCATGTTTTCTTCGCGTCCTGGCGTCTTCGCGAGATACAAATTTCTCGCCGAGACGCAGAGCCGCAAAGAAGGTAATAAGGTTCTTTTTTCGTTTGTTTAGCGTTATTCGCGGGCTAATGGTTTTCTTCGCATTCTTTGTGCCTTGTACCGATCGATCGGGATTCGCGGCAATAAAAAAACCGGCCCCAGAACGGAGCCGGCTTTGAAAATCGAATTCAGATGAATTCTAGAACGTATAACGGATGCCTAACTGTAACTGCCAGCGGGAAGCGAGGTCGCTGACCTGATTCCGTTTAGGAGTTTCATATTCCTTGGTAAGGAAATTATACTTGCCGAAACTAAATGCAGGGGCGCCAGCAATAATACCGCGGTAAACTATCGCTGAGTTGTTCTGATTACCAACAAACCGGGTTAATCCCCACGAACGTTTCAATGCGTTCAGAAAATTTAACACATCCGCCGTCAATTCAAATTTGCCCCATTTTTCGGAAACGGGAATTTCCTGAGCAAGACGCAAATCAACACGATTGGACCAGGGAGTTGTACTGGCATTACGGTTGACGACCTTTCCACGTGCACTATTCAGAGCGGGATCGCCAGCTATATAACTGTCTAACGCTTCCCAAATTTGCTGAACAGTACGCGTATCAGCAGGAAGCGTACTTGTTGCAGTTTGAGGCACAATATTGATATCATTAATATCCCGGGGTACATAGATCAGGTCATTGCTTGTCTGACCGTCACCGTTGACGTCACCGTCATAGGTCGTGGAATACGGCGATCCGGAGAAACCGGCATAAAATACTGATAACGACGTGGTGTACTGGGAAATGAATTCAAAATTATAAGAAATCGATCCTATAACACGGTGCCGGGTTTCATAATTCGAAGTGGAAAGCACTGCTTTATTTGGGTCGCCCTTAACGGGATTAAACCGCCAGTTGGATATTGCCTGACTGGATGTACCGCTGTTGACATCAAAAGCGCGTCCGTAAGTATAGGCTAAATTAGCAAAAAAGCCCTTATCGACACTGCCGAAAAAGCCCGTGTTAAATGCCTTTGTCAATTGTCCAGACACATTATATTCATGTCCCATGTCCGTATTGGAAAGATAGATAACGCCGTTTGAACTACCGGCAAACCTGCTGCTGATATAATTCACAGTGGTTGTTGTCGGTGTGGTTGTATACCGTGGACGCAGTCCTTTTGGATTAGCGCTGTTGCTAAGCTGAAGATAACCGGAAACACCTTTCAGATTGACATTTTGGTACATAATGTCGTTTTTATTCTTTGAATAAATAAAATCAAAAGAACCGGTAATCCCATGATCAAATTGATGATCAAATCCGAGGTTCAATCGAATGACCTGCGGTAATTTGAAATCCGGATCGGTCACATCAACTTCGCTGACCGGTGACGTGAAAACTCTTAGGGGTTGATTATTCGGATCAGGGGAAAAAATTCGTCCTGTCACAGCAGGATTTCCTGAGCCGCCATATACTATTCTCCCTACATC
>JBBIRG010000095.1:0-7910 GCA_037441945.1 Bacteroidota bacterium
GCCGCCGGATAGCGCGCAAATAACATGACGGTCGCCGACGATCCGGCGAATTGACGCAACGGCGTCTTTTACGAATGACCCCGGCGTCCACAGCCCCCGACAGGCGCAGATCTGACTCACAAAATTCTGAAGAAGTTGTTTTCCGAGAGGGGTATGCGCGACTTCGGGATGAAACTGCACGCCCCACAGGGATTTACTGTGGTGGCGTATCGCCGTAATGGGAGCGTTTCCGGACCGCGCGATGATGCGGAAGCCGTCGGGGATTTTTTCGAGGCGGTCACCGTGGCTTTGCCATACTTCTGTTTTTCCGGGGAACTGACGGAAGATGTCCGTGTCATCATCGATTTCGATTATCGCCCGGCCGTATTCACGATGAGCGGCTCTGTCAACCGCCCCGTTAAAGAAGCGCGCCATCAGCTGCATTCCGTAACAGACTCCAAGGACTGGAATGCCAAGATCAAACAGCGTCCGGTCAGGAATCGGCGCGTTTACCGCGTATACGCTCATAGGACCGCCTGACAATATGATTCCCTTGGGGTTCATTTTTTTCATATCAGCCGCCGACAGCGTAAACGGATGGATTTCGCAATAGACCTGCAGTTCTCTCACGCGCCGGGCTATCAGTTGCGTATACTGTGATCCGAAATCGAGTATCAAAATCATTTCTTCATGCTGCACAGTCGTTATCCCCCTTTAGGTTGGAAAAAATCTTTTATACAGAGACCAGGCTTTTTCAAAATCGGTCAGATTGAAAAACGGATATTCTTTTTCCAGCGGTGGATCATCATTGCGCAGCGATTCAATGGACGACCAGCGGTAATCGCTGTGTTCTTCGGAGAGCGCGACCTCGCCGCTTTTATAAACCGCAAGATAATCGATTGACACAAAGATTCCCTTTCCAAAATTGCCGTACCAGATGTCAACGGGAGCGATTACTTCAACCGTCAAACCCGTTTCTTCCATGATCTCCCGTAGAAGTCCGTCATTCGGGTTTTCATCCGGTTTCATCCTCCCGCCGGGCAATCCCCAAATCAGCGGCGGTGTGTTCCGTTTCAGAAGTAAGAACTTACCGCTGCGCAGAATATAGGCGGTTACCGCAAGGCGGTGCGTATGGGACATATTCCTTTTCCGTTAATGTGTATTATCAACTTACGGCTATTATATCAAAATACAGCAAGATTACCAAATAAAAAAGTTTCCCTCCGGGAAGGAAACTTTTTAAATTCTTATCCTTATGAAAAGAAGTTATTTCTTTTCCTGCTGGTTTTTCCTGATGGGTATAACATCCGAAGCGGCGTCCCTGTGAACCATGAACGTCAGCATTTTCAGTTTGACGTAATCCTCATGATAAAAATAATACCCTTTATTCGGGCCGTTTCGCGAACCGCTGCCGGAATCCTTGATCAGATACCAGTCTTTTCCGTCGATTTCTCTGTAACCGACCAGGTGGATGCCGTGATCGTCGTCGCTCGATTTGTTGTCGAACCGGAACTGGCGCGCGTTTTCGTCGATAAAGGCCGACGGGATATCAAAAGAAGGGATGATAGCGATTTCGTTATGCGCGTCATAACCCGGCTCGCTGACGTCGCCGCCGATGCAGACCGTCAAGCCTTTGCGGACGGCGCTCTTCAGGATTTTCATGTAATCTTCCAGCGGCACGTTATAATATTCCTTGCCATGCCACCAGTTGTCGGGAACTTCGTACTCGGCTTTCTCAAAATACGGGTATTTCATGAACGACATGTATTCGATATAATCGTCGAATTTCAGGTTCACATATTTTTCAAAATATTCTTTGGGTGTTATTAATTTTCCGTCGACAATAACTGTGGCCGGCGGTTCCCCGATATGATGATTCAGAATGGATTTGATCGTGGCGATTGCCGCTTCCTCGTTCCACGCGTTGGATGCTTTTAACCCGTTCAGATAGTTCTGCATTTCCCCGAACATCTCATCATGACCGTGGAATATTTGTCCGGGTTTTAATCCGGTGTACGCTTCCGCAGGAACCGCCCCGTACCGCTTCCATATTCTGACTACCGCCGCGGATTGCGAGCCCTGGCCGAAGGTCGAACTACCCCGTTCTTTGACAAAGCGTTTTGCCTTTTCAACATATTCCCAGTAAACAGTATGTAATTCGGAGATTTTGACTTTTCTTTTTTGTAAACGGAATATTTCGGATTCATAAAACGATGTGGCCGCATAGCACCAGCACATGCCGGAGTTACCCTGCGATACGGGTTCATTGTACCATTGCAGTTTGAACTCGCTGACTGACTTCGGCAGTTTAATGCCGGTGAGATCAACAGCCAGGCGCATTTTCGGCTTCTTTTCCTTTTTGTTGAAATCGGCGATGGACGTTTGAATGGAATCAAAAAATTCATTTTTTGATTCTTTATAAACCGCTTTGTCTTTTTTCTGTTCCTGAGCCTGCGAATAATTGCCCATTAGGCTTATGCAAACCGCCAAAGCAAACACAAATAATTGCTTCATGTATTCTCCTTTTAATTAGCTGAAAAAACCGAACGATAAAGCGTATCGGTTTTTAAATTACATTTGACGCCTGTTTCATTCGGTAAGAGGCCGGCCATCGGAGTCCGTATTGATATTGCCGGTCAGGATCAGTATGCCCTCGATAAATCCCCACAGCGAACCGATGCCGCAGGTGGCGAAGGTCACAACGATCTGGGCTATGCCGATGCCGATGTACCCGAGATAAAAACGGTGAATGCCGATGCTTCCGATAAAAATCCCCAGCAGGCCGGCCACGAGTTTGGATTTGGCGTTCGGGTCTTTCGGGGTGCCCTGTACGGAAGTTGTCGTTGTGACCCCGGCGCCGCAGTTCTGGCAGAATGCCGCGTTATTGGCTACCGGAGCGCCGCAATTTTTGCAAAACATGGAAGTGACTCCTTCTTATATGAAGAAAACTGTTTTAGCCGTTCATGTTGTTTTTTCATCTGGTGAATGTGTTTCCGCCGGCGGAGAAGGGACGGGAACAGTTACAGCCGCAGGTTCCTGTTTTTTTTCCGTAAAGAAAATCAGCGCATGAACGATCATCGCGATCAGGAAAAAAACAAAACATAACCAGAACCCGATTTTGTAATGGATCTGCAATATCTGAGCAAACTGACTAATCGACGTGATCTGAGAATCGAGATTCGATTTGAATATCATCAGGAATATAAATCCGATCAGCCCGGCAATGGCCGAGCCCATAATGGTCTTCGGGTTTTTAAAGAAAGCCAGAATGAGCCCGGCAACCGCCATTAGAAACGCGAAGATCAGTTCGATATTCATGCCGGATTTAACATCCTTATTGGTTTTTGCGAGCGACTCTCCGGCGTCCCCGGTCATAACGGTGTAACCGGAAAACGTTCCCAGCGACGTGCTGCTGCACGAGATCTCGATGAACGGGAGAAAAAAACCGACGATAATCACCACGTAAAACGCGGGCGAGATTTTTTTCAGTAATTCCATGAAATTGCCTTTCATTTTAAATTAAGCAAAACTGGCTTTAAAATATTCGCGTCTCATTTTCGCGATATGTTTGATGGAAATCTGTTTCGGGCAGACCGCTTCACATTCGCCGTGATTGGAGCAGTCGCCGAATCCCAGCTCGTCCATTTTCCTGATCATATTCAGTGCGCGAATTTTCCGTTCCGGATGACCCTGCGGCAGATAGGCCAGCTGCGCAATTTTAGCTGAAACGAACAATGAGGCCGATGCGTTCGGGCAAGCCGCCACGCACGCTCCGCAGCCGATGCACGCGGCAGCGTCCATGGCTTTGTCGGCGTCTTCTTTCGGGATCAGGATCGCGTTGGCGTCCTGTGAACCGCCGGTATTGACGGAAACAAATCCTCCGGCCGCGATGATTTCATCCATCGCGTTGCGGTCAACGACCAGGTCTTTGATCATCGGGAACGGTCTCGCGCGCCAGGGTTCGATGCTGATCGTGTCGCCGTCTTCGAATTTTCGCATGTGCAGCTGACAGCTCGCCGTCGCTTTTTCCGGCCCGTGCGCGATACCATTGATGACAAGACTGCAGCACCCGCAGATGCCTTCGCGGCAGTCGCTGTCAAACTCCACAGGGACGTCGCCTTTTTTGGTCAGGTCCTCGTTGAGCACGTCCAGCATTTCCAGGAAGGACATGTCTTCGAGAACGTTATTCACCGTGTACGTCACCATTTTTCCCCTGACCTTGGGATCAGGCTGGCGCCAGACACGGATGTGGATCGTCATGGTTTTCATGTTAAACCTCGTTAATGTTTAAACTTTTCAATTTATTTCACCAGATGCACCTGAACCGATTCCGGCAAATAAGATTGCAGATGAGGATACTTTTCCACTAACCGGAGAATATCACTCAGGTCCTTCTGGCGCTTACTTCTACGCCGCTCGGTATCGAGAAAAGCCCAGATTTTACCCTGCAGAACATCTTCGACCGACGCGACTATCAGCTTGTAACCCATGACTTCTTTTAAGGAAGCGCGTTCAATAAATGACTGATAGCGATCGTCAGTCTGAATCTGTATTCTCAGATCAGACTTCGGATGATTAAGATTAATGCTATAGGGAAATTCGGTTATTTTATAAACCGGACGGCATTCTTCAATGAGACGTTCTTTCTTCGATAATGATATAACCATATCCAGATCAAGGCTCACCACCGGTTCGGCATAAGCGTTTACAGCCAGACCACCGATCAGGCAATACGGCGTATCCAACCTGTCCAGAACCGAAGTCAGTTCCGCGATGAGATCAAACGAATCGCCGGTGAGTTTATTCAGAAATTGTTTCTCGGTCATATCATTATAGATTATTTATAACTCCGCTGACTCGGTTTCACGTCTTCAAACGTCAGCGGTTCTTTATTGAGAATAGGTTCCTTGCCTTCGCCGGCATATTCCCAGGCGGCAACGTAACTGAATTCATCATCCTTGCGCTGGGCTTCGCCTTCGGGCGTCTGGCTTTCGACACGGAAATGTCCGCCGCAGGATTCGTTCCGGTGAAGAGCGTCCTTAGCCAGCAATTCCGCAAGATCGATATAATCAGCCAACCGGAGCGCATTCTCAAGGCTTTTGTTCATTGTGTTCGCCGATCCCGGAATGTTCACGTTCTGCCGGAACTCGTCGCGGAGCTTCGGAATTTCTTCCAGCGCTTTTTTCAGGCTCGCTTCGCTTCTCCCCATGCCGACATTATCCCACATCACGCGTCCGAGATCGCGGTGAATCTCCAGAACCGTACGCCCGCCTTTTTTTGACATCAGACGATCGATCTCTTTTTGAACATTATCCTTCGCTTCCCTGAAAGCGTCGTGTTCCACCGAAACTTTCGGGAATGTATTCTCCGCAATATAATGTCCAAGAGTGTACGGAATAACGAAATAACCGTCGGCAAGTCCCTGCATCAGCGCGCTTGCGCCAAGCCGGTTCGCTCCGTGATCGGAGAAATTCGCTTCGCCCAGCACATGCAGACCGGGAATATTGCTCATCAGGTTGTAATCCACCCATAGGCCGCCCATTGTGTAGTGCACGGCGGGATAAATCCGCATCGGGACTTTGTCCGGGTCTTCATCGGTGATACGCTGGTACATTTCGAATAAGTTACCGTACCGTTCGTGAATCGTGTCAATGCCGAGGCGTTTAATGGAGTCGCGGAAATCGAGATACACCGATTGTTTCGTTGGTCCTACGCCGCGTCCGTCGTCGCAGACTTCCTTGGCGTTGCGGGAGGCCACGTCGCGCGGAACAAGATTGCCGAAGCTCGGGTATTTGCGTTCGAGAAAGTAATCGCGGTCTTCTTCGGGTATCTGGTCCGGGGAACGCGTATCGCCCTGTTTTTTCGGCACCCACACACGTCCGTCGTTGCGGAGGCTTTCGCTCATCAGCGTCAGTTTGGACTGATGCTCGCCGGAGAACGGAATGCAGGTCGGATGGATCTGCGTAAAACAAGGGTTGGCGAACGCCGCGCCGCGTTTGTAGCACCGCCAGGCCGCCGTCGCGTTGGAATTTTTCGCGTTGGTCGATAAATAATAAACATTACCGTAACCGCCGGTCGCGATCAGGACAGCGTCGCCTTCGTAGGCTTCCAGGGCTCCGGTAATCAGATTGCGGCAGATAATGCCGCGCGCCTTTCCATCAATGACTACAAGATCAAGCATTTCCGTGCGGGGAAACATTTTTACGGTGCCGAGATGGACTTGCCGCATCAGCGAACTGTACGCGCCGAGTAATAATTGTTGTCCCGTTTGTCCGCGGGCGTAAAACGTTCGCGAAACCTGAGCGCCGCCGAAGGAACGATTGTCGAGCAATCCTCCGTATTCGCGCGCGAAAGGCACGCCCTGCGCAACGCACTGGTCGATGATGAGGTTGCTGACCTGCGCGAGCCTGTATACGTTGGCTTCGCGGGCGCGGTAATCGCCGCCCTTGACGGTATCGTAGAACAGCCGCCAGATGCTGTCGCCGTCGTTCTGGTAATTCTTCGCCGCGTTGATGCCGCCCTGCGCGGCAATGCTGTGAGCCCGCCGGGGCGAATCCTGGATACAGAAAATCTTTACGTTATAGCCGAGTTCTCCCAACGACGCAGCGGCCGACGCTCCGGCCAAACCCGATCCAACTACTAGTACCGAGTATTTTCTTTTATTCGCGGGATTGACTAATTTCACATCAAATTTATGACGATCCCATTTTTGCGCAACGGGTCCGCCCGGAATTTTTGATTCGAGTTTCATAGTAAACCTCCCGGGTAATGAGCTTGGATGTACAGCCAAACCGGCAGTAAAATAAAACCGATACCGAGAAGAACGGCAAAGAGCACGCCGATCGCGTAAATGGGTTTCGTCCACACCGGATGACTCATGCCGAGCGACTGGAACGCGCTCCAGAATCCGTGGCGCAAGTGATATCCCAGTAAAACCATAGAAACGGTATAATAAATGATATATCCTTCCTTCGCGAATGTCTCAAGAACTAGTTTGTATAAATCGCGGACTTCCTGGCCGTCAATGGTGGTCTTGTAATAGGCGCCGTATTTAAAGTTGATTAAATGAACGACCATAAAAATCAGCAACAACGCGCCGGTGTAGATCATTGTTTTAGATGATATCGTCTGCCGGCTGTTTCCGCCGGCGCTTGTATATACGTTATAAGGAACCGGCCGGACGCGTAATTTGCTGATGAAAATCGTCAGGCCGATAAACATGTGAATAAGGAAAATGGATACGAGCACCGCCTCGGCGACATACAGCAGAGGTCCCATGCTGGTCAAATGATGAGCGTAAAGGTTAAACATTTCGCCGGAACTGTCGAGCAGGGTCATGTTTCCCGCCAGATGCACGAGAACAAAACCGCTCAGGCAAAATCCGGTGATACCGGTAAAAACCTTTTTCCCCACCGATGACCAGGCGATCGCAGTAAAAGAACGCATGATCAGACTCCAGGGTTTAGTGAATCATTGAACAATCAGTGCCGGCCGCTTTGAAAGGAGGATTGCCTTGCAATTTTGCCGGTAAAATTGTATATAGAAAAATGAATAATAAAAAAAATAACAACAAAGACATCAAAAAACAAAAGGGTTTCACAAGAACTCACGGGCGTGAAATCAACTAATAAAACTTAAAAGAAATTGAAAATAAATGCAAGTCATTTTAGTGTTTTCAGCCTGTAAAACCGGACTGTTTTTTTCACCGGATACGGCCGTAAAATGAAAAATTGTCGTTTTGTTTTTTTTAAATGTTGCGGCGGTTATGAAATTCAGTGAGCATATCGGCAAAGGGGTGTGGACGGTTACCGATAAGGTTATGACCGTTTTGTTCGGGCTATACTTTATGAAGCTGAGCATTTCCAGCCTGCCGGTGGAAGAATACGGCATTTTCATAATCATCTACCAGTCGGTGTTTCTCGTCATCGTGA
>JBBIRG010000096.1:0-3803 GCA_037441945.1 Bacteroidota bacterium
CCGTTACCATGAACACACGCATGAAGGAAAATTTTCTTCCGCTGATTTTATTTCCCGTTACCTTCCCTTTACTGATAGCCTCTGTCGAAACCACGCAGATAATCCTGATCGCGCCTTCGTCCGATATCGAAACCCGTTGGATATCGGTTCTGGCAGCTTACGATATCATCATCCTGACGGCGTCGTACCTGCTTTACGGATATGTTATGGAAGAATAAAAACCCGGAGACCGGCGCATTCACGAAGAAAATTTTGCGGCGGTTGATCCATCGGGATTCAGCCGATAAAAAAATTCATCTGAAATCGATGATAAATTTCGTCCCTTTTCCCTTTTGCGAATCAATGGTGTATTTGAATCCGTGCCGGTCGAGGAAATCCATGACGACGATCAACCCGAGTCCGGAACCTCGTTCCTTGGTCGTATAGAAAGGATCAAAAATTTTCTTGATCTGCATTTCGTCCATTCCTTCGCCGGTATCGCTGACAATCAGTTGAAGAACTTCTTCATGGGGATTCAGGGCTATTCCGAGAATTCCGCCGCCGGGCATGGATTCGGCGGCATTCACCATGATGTTGATCAGCGCCTGGACAATCATATCGAAATCATAGGCAATATCCGGCAGGTGTTCGGCGATGTCGTAATGGACTCGGATCGGATATTTTTCGAAGCGTTGGCCGATGACGGCTATGGCGCGGTTAACGGCGGGCATCAGGGACTGCAGCGCCTTCTTCGGTTCCTTGGTCTGCGAAAGGCTCAATGTCGCGTTCAGGATGCCTTCCATGCGCTCGGCTTCGGCAAGGATGATTTTAAGGAAGCGTTCATTCTCTGGAAAATATTTTCCGTTCAGGATACGGCGCGCGAATCCGCCTATCGCAACCATGGGGTTACGGATCTCATGAGCTAGTTTCGCCGACATAGCGCCTACCACGGCTAGCTTTTCGTTCCGTATGATCTGTTGCTGGGATTTCTGGAGCGACTCGTGCAGGCGCTGAAGCTGAAGCATGCTGTTCTGCAGAGTGTCGTGCGCGACGGCATTCTGGATGGCAGCGCTGATCTGGTTGGCGAACATTTTCAGGCTATGCAATTCCTGCGGGTAGATCGGCCTGCCGGTGATGGCGTTGTCAACCACCAGCGCGCCGTTGACGCCGTCCTTCGACGACAGCGGGATGACCGCCAGTTGATCGACCTCAAAAATGCGGCGCACAGTCGGCGTCAGGTATTTCGGTTTGTCGTGGGAAATCAGGATGCAGCGGTCATCGTATACGGCGTCCACGAAGGCCGCATACTCATGGATATCCATTTCATGCCCGTACTCAATGAGGGGAATTTTCAGGTCGGCGATCATCTGGTTCACCCGAAAATCGCGCCCATCTTGTGTGGAACGGTAGCTTGACAGAATGTCGCGAAGCGTCGGATTCTTCAGGTTCAGCTCATGCCACAGGATTCCCGCCTCGAACGCGTTCGACGGGCCGATTGCTTTTTTGCCTTCGAGCATCGTCCGGTCGTCGCTGATCAGGAATAAAAACGCGCGGTTGAACTTGAATCCCTGCCCCGCCGTTACGGCGACGAGAATCATGTTAAGGATTTCTTCCATGTCCAGGCTGGAATGGATGAACGAGCTGATCTCGTTGATTTTTGTGATGTTGTCGATGCTGCGGGTGATTTCATCCTCGAGTTGCTTTTGTTTCGTCATGTCGCGCAGGATGACGACAAATTCTTTTCTTCCGTCGCCGTCCGGGCTCATAGTAAAGACCGTCATCTGGCAATGCAGGGTATGTCCTTCCCGATCACGGCAGCGCGTCATGCGGTTAGTAATGAGTTCCTGGCCGGACTGCGTACTTTCAAGAATTTCGATCGTCTTAGCGAACTCATTCTCCACAAAGAACAATCGGTTGATCGGATGTCCGATAAAGTCGTCTGGCCGGTAACCGAACAGACAGACCGCTCCGCGGTTCCAGGACCGTATCGCGTGACGCTCATCCAGGATGATAATAGCGTCGGGTGAATGCTCAGTAATATAGGCTAGTTTGTTCCGTTCTGTGAACAGCTCTTTTTCGCTTCTGACCCGTTTGGTAACGTCCACACTCATTCTGATGATTAACGGCGAATGACCGTTATCCGGCACTACAGGAATATAGATGTTTTCGGTGTATTCCGCCGTACCGGAGCCGGATTTTATTTTGATTTCGCAGATGACCTGTTTGTTTTCAAGGCACTCCTGTATCAGAGCGCGATCCGACTCGTCGATTGGAAAATACTGATGGTTAAGGGCGTCCCAGAGCCAGTTGCTTTCCGGATCGGGAATCAGGATTTTACCCCCCACTTTTTCAATTGATCGTATCAGTTCCTGAATGGTAAATGTGTCGAGCATCGGGTCAAACCCGTAAATTAGTGAAAAAATTATGACCAGTTTTTTCATTCCTTAAACGATACAGGTTACAAAAGAAAACGGAAAGAATCAAATCAAACGCTGCACCGGATGATTTTCCATTGTTTCCGGTTTGTCCGGATTGATTCATTTTGAAAATATTTACCGGATTTTTTTCAATATTAATGTTTGACAAAATAGGATAAATCTTTATATTTACGCGGTATTTTTTAACGATCGGATTTCTTTATGCACATCAAAGGGTTTTTGTTCATTTGGCTTGGCGGCGGGGAGCATAAAGGCGGGCTTTTGGATCTTGATCCCGGTCTGATGATCTGGACGGTAATCACGTTTTCGCTCCTTTTGATCGTTCTTGGCCGTTACGCATGGAAACCGGTCATCCGTATGCTTCAGGAACGAGAGACCGGCATACGCGGATCGCTGGAGGCGGCTGATAAAGCCCGGCGCGAAGCTGAAACGCTGATGGAACGGAATAATGAAATTCTCGCGAGGGCGGAGCTGGAAGCCCAGAAAATTATCCGCGAAGCGCTGGAAAGCGCCGAACACCTGAAACTGGATATTATCCGCATTGCGAACGTCGCCGCGGCCGAATTCCGAAACACGGCGATACAAGACATGCAGCGCGAACTGACCGCTGCGAGAATAAAACTGCAGACCGAAGTCGCCGATCTGGCCGTCCTGTCCGCCGAGAAAATTATCCGGACCTCCCTGAATGACGAACACCACAAAAAAATTATCGATGACGTTATCCGCGAACTTTCCGGGCCCGATTCCGACGGGCTCAAACTGAGCGGTAACGAAGACAAGTCCCTTTCATGAAAAATTTCCAGACCGCACGACGATACGCAACCGCGCTGATCCGTTCAGCTAAAAACAGGGACGCCGTTGACGATGTCCACGACAACCTGGCGCAGCTCAGCCGGATGCTGAACGAATCGGCGGATTTTCAATTTTTCCTGTCAAGTCCGGTCATACCCTCACAGAAGAAAAAGGACGTTATCAGGAACTTATTCAGCCATACGTTTCATCCTTTGACCATAGAATTCCTGACGATGTTGTGCGTTAAGCGGCGCGAAACCCTGATGCAGGAAATCATCGTGGAATTTTGGATCCAATACCGCGATTACCTTGGAATTGTGCAGGTCGACGTTACATCGGTACAAGATCTGGAAGCCTGTCAGCAGGAAGCTCTGAGCGTCAAAATTGAGGCTATCACCGGCCGCAAGCCCGAATTCCGCTTCATCCGGGACGTTTCGCTGATCGCGGGATTTCAAATCAAGATCGGCGACCGTGTGATCGACGGTTCTGTCCGGCGCCAGCTGGAGAAACTCAGGAAAAAATTATCCGAATCCCGAACGCCATAAACATACAGAGGCCACTATGCCCGTATCCGTAAGGCCGGACGAAGTATCC
>JBBIRG010000096.1:3813-7876 GCA_037441945.1 Bacteroidota bacterium
GTATATTACAACACCAGTTAACCGAATTTAAACGAGAAATTGACGTCTATGAAACAGGGGTCGTCCTGCAGATCGGAGACGGCATTGCCCGCATTTACGGTCTGGCGAACGCGATGGCCAGCGAACTGATCGAGTTTCCTCACGGGATCATCGGTATGGCGCTGAATCTCGAGGAAGATAATGTTGGCGTGGTGATTTTCGGCGATTCCGCTGAAATCAAGGAAGGCGACACGGTGAAACGCACCGGGCGCGTCGCCGAGGCGCCGGTGGGCGAAGAACTGCTCGGTCGCGTTGTCAACGCGCTCGGACAGCCGATTGACGGAGGCCCTGCTTTTCAGGTACGCCAGACCATGTTCATTGAACGCAAGGCGCCCGGCGTCATCGAGCGCCAGTCGGTCAGCGAACCGCTCGCGACCGGCATCAAGGCCATCGACGCGATGATCCCGATCGGGCGCGGCCAGCGTGAACTGATCATCGGAGACCGGCAGACGGGGAAAACCGCCATCGCCATCGATACCATCATCAACCAGAAGGGAAAAGGCGTCGCTTGTATTTATGTCGGCATTGGGCAGAAGCAGTCCACCATCGCGCGGGTCGTCCAGACGCTGAAAGATTACGGCGCGATGGATTACACCATCGTGGTCTCCGCCTCGGCCTCCGATCCGGCGCCGCTTCAGTTTATCGCGCCGTATACGGGCGTCACGATGGGCGAATATTTCCGCGATAACGGAAAACACGCGCTCTGCATTTACGACGATCTTTCGAAACACGCGGTGGCTTACCGCGAGGTGTCGTTGCTTCTGCGCCGCCCGCCCGGACGCGAAGCCTATCCCGGCGACGTGTTTTACCTGCATTCGCGCCTGCTGGAACGAGCCGCGAAAATGAGCGCCGCAAAAGGCGGAGGCTCCCTGACCGCCCTACCTATCATCGAAACCCAGGCCGGCGAAGTATCCGCCTACATCCCGACCAACGTCATCTCCATCACCGACGGACAGATTTTCCTCGAGGCTAACCTGTTCTATTCCGGCATCCGCCCGGCCATCAACGTAGGCGTCTCCGTCTCCCGCGTCGGCGGAAGCGCGCAGATCAAGGCGATGAAGCAAGTCGCAGGAAAAATGAAGCTCGAACTAGCGCAGTTCCGCGAACTGGAAGCCTTCGCGAAATTCGGGTCCGACCTCGACGAAACCACCCAGAAACTCCTGCGCCGCGGAGCCCGGCTCGTCGAGATTCTCAAGCAGGACCAGTTTCTCCCTTATACGTTCGAGTCACAAATCGTCATCATTTACGCGGCGACCAACGGTTTCCTGGATGATATCCCCGTCGACCACTGCCGGCGGTACGAAAAGGAACTGCTGGAAGCCATGGAACTGCGTCATAAGACCCTGATCAGCGAAATCGCGACCAAAAAAGAAATCAGCGACGCGGTCCGGGAAAAACTGAATTCTTTTCTGAGAGAATTCACCGAAGCCTATAAAATTAAGCTGAAAAACAATTAACTTTTTCATTAAACGAAGGATGTAATAACATGAAACGCGCAATCGCTTTTTTGTCAATCGCCGTTATGACGGCTTTCATCGTCAACGCCTGCGGACAAACCGCCAAAGAGATACCCATCGAAAAAATGGCGACCATCGTTTTTAAGATGGCCATGGATAAGAAATTAGAAAAAGACGATAATCCTTCAACCCTCGATGCCTCCGTTGTTGAACCCTACGCCAAGGCCGAAGGATTCACCGCAGCCGATTTCAAGCATACCGCCGCGCTGATCGAAAAAGACGCGGAAAAGAACAAACAACTGGGCGAACTGGTCGGAAAAATGATGCTGGACGAGATGATGAAAGCGCTGGGCGGTTCCGATTTCGGTAAAATGCTCGAAGGCGCGCTCGATTCAGCCGGTCAGAAAAAGTAATCTTTATACGGAAAGCATTTTCCCTGAAACAAAGGCGAACCCATGAAACGTCCGATCGCATTGATCCTTATGGTCATCATTTCCGTTGTCTCTTTCAGTTTATCCGGCTGCCCGTCCGGGGCTAAAGACATACCAACGGAGACGTTCGTGAGCATCTGGTTTAAAATCCAGGACGATCAGGCGTTCCGTAACCGGTATCCGGATCCGGGTAAAGCATCCGATGAGGAATTGTCGGCGTTCACGCAGCCGTTCGGTTATACGGCCGCCGATTTCCGGCATACGAAAAAACGGGTCGACCGCGACGAATTCCACAAAAAAGAATTTCAAGAACTGAGCCGGAAGTACATCGACCGGCTCGCGATGGAAACCCTGAACGAAATGACCGACCGCGATACGGTAACCCAAACGCCCTGAAAGGAAACATCGGACATCGCTTATGGCAACACTCCGGGAAATACGGCGCCGCATCCTGTCGGTTAAAAGCACGCAGAAGATCACGCGCGCCATGAAAATGGTCGCCGCGGCAAAACTGCGCAAAGCGCAGGACAATATCGTCAACGCCCGGCCTTATGCCTACAAGTACGGCGCAATGATCAAACACCTCGCCTTAGACGAGGACGTCCGCCGGCATCCGTTTATCCTTCAGCGCGAACTCCGCTCGCCCGAAGACCGCAAAATCATGCTCGTCATCGTCACATCCGACCGGTCGCTGTGCGGAGCCTTTAACAGCAATATTTTCCGGAAAGCGAAACAACTCCTTGAAACGGATTTCAAAACATGTTACGAACGGAATCAGCTGAAACTGCTGACCGTCGGCCGGAAGGGATACGACCATTTCCATAAACGGGGTTTCCCGATTGCCAACTATTACATTGATTTTTTCAGGGACATGAACTTCGGAAAAGCCCAGGGCGTCGTTTCTACGTGCGTCCGGGAATTCAGCGGCGGAAACGCCGATGAAGTGTACGTTTTGTACAACGAATTCAAATCGGCTCTCCAGCAGCAGATTGTCGTTGAAACACTGCTTCCCATCGAACCCGAAAAAGTGGAGGCGGGAGTTCAGCAGCCTTCCGCCACCGATTACATTTATGAACCGGATATGCCGGGTCTCCTGAATACGCTGGTTCCGAGCCACCTGAACGTGCAGATGTGGCGTATTATGCTGGAATCGTTTGCTGCCGAAATGGGCGCTCGGATGACGGCGATGGATACCGCGACCGAAAATGCCGGCGAACTTATAACCGATCTGACTTTGTTTTACAACCGCGCGCGCCAGTCCGCGATCACCAAGGAAATCCTCGAGGTGGTCGGCGGCGCGGAAGCGCTTAAGAAATAATCGCGATCATCAAACCCCGGAAAGACGGTTCTTATGCATAAAGGAAAAATCGTCCAGATTATCGGGCCGGTCATCGACGTGGAATACAGCGACGGCTACCTCCCGAAAATTTTCAACGCGAATACTATTACCCGGAATGATGGCTCGTCGCTGGTACTGGAAGTCCAGCAGCATCTCGGCGAAAACCGTGTGCGAACCGTTGCCATGGATTCCACCGACGGGCTGGTGCGCGGTTTGGAAGTCACTGATACGGGCGAACCTATAACCGTTCCGGTCGGCGAAGAGGTGCTCGGGCGCCTGATTAATATCACCGGCGCCCCGATCGACGAAAAGGGCCCGATTGACGCGAAAAAACGTTACCCGATCCACCGCCCGGCGCCGCCGTTGAGCGACCTGCAAACGCGCAGCGAAATGTTCGAGACCGGGATCAAGGTTATCGACTTGATCGAACCGTATCTGCGCGGAGGAAAAACCGGACTATTCGGGGGAGCGGGCGTCGGCAAGACCGTTATCATCCAGGAACTGATCCATAACATCGCCAAACAGCACGGCGGCTATTCCGTTTTTGCCGGCGTGGGCGAACGCACCCGCGAAGGGAACGACCTGTACCATGAAATGACGCATTCGGGCGTGATCGGCAAGACGGCGATGGTGTTCGGCCAGATGAACGAGCCGCCGGGAGCCCGCCAGCGAGTTGGCCTGACGGGTTTGACGGTCGCTGAATATTTTCGCGATGAAAAAGGACTCGATGTGCTGTTGTTCATCGATAATATTTTCCGTTTCACGCAAGCGGGTTCCGAAGTCTCCGCGCTGCTCGG
>JBBIRG010000097.1:0-3749 GCA_037441945.1 Bacteroidota bacterium
CGGAGAGGGAGAAACTATGCCGGCAACAGCCGTAGCGATGACGGAAACCGCAACAAGCGGCCATTTGATTTTTAATATCATGATGAGTGAGACGGCCAGCAATAAAGAGAAGAATGCCGTGATATACCATTTGAAAGACCAGATCAGAAACCATAATCCCGATGTTTCACCGGCGGGCTTTCCCCAGTTGGCAAACACGAGGATCAGCACAAGCGTGAAAAAATGAAACGCCGTTTGCCACAGCGGGCGGGCTTCTTCGGGTATATCGAAATTCATTTGCTCTTCTTTTTTCGCTTTTTCCTCTTTCCGGTAAATCCACGCCATGATGAGACCGATGATAACGCTAAAGCTGACGGCGCCTATGACCCGCGCCAAGCCGAATTCCCAACCCAGAATTCGCGCGGTGAGAATGATCGCTAGAATGTTGATCGCGGGACCTGAATACAGGAACGCGATGGCCGGACCTAATCCCGCGCCTCGTTTATGAATGCTGGAAAACAGCGGAAGAATCGTGCAACTGCAGACGGCGAGTATCGTTCCCGACATCGCGGCGACCGTGTACGACAGCCATTTCTTCGCCGCCGCCCCGAAATATTTCAGCGCCGCCGCCTGGCTGACGAAAACCGAGATCGTCCCGGCGATAAAAAATGCCGGCAGCAAACAAAGAATGACATGCTCCTGCGCGTACCAGCGCGATAAATCTAATGTCGCGTCGATCGCTTCGCGTAATACCGCGCTTTCCAGCGGCATGAAATAAATCGCGATAAACGCCGCGATTAGCCCTAAGAAAATTTTTAATTCTTTTTTTAATTCCATGTTTACTCCATAAACCTTGAAGGTCTTGTGCTTTTCTACAAAACCATGGTCATCCTTTAAAAGATGATTCTATTTGTCGCATCAAGTCCTTCAAGGTTTACTCGTTTAAATAAAAAAAACATAACAATAATACAGTCCCGTCAGGATCATCCCGATGGCGACGACTCGGCGGGACCATTTTTCGAACGTTTTTATTTTGTTATACAGATTCCCGACCTGTCCGATGGAAAACGCGATGATCCACGCGAACAGAATCACCGGCAAACCCGTGGCCAGAGCGAATACCGGCGGAAGAAGCAATCCCTCGGGATTGGCTACCGTCAGCGGAATGAGTATGCCGAAAAACAGCACGCCGCTGTACGGGCAAAACGCGAGCGCAAAAATAATTCCGAGAAACAACACCATCCACCAGTGATGAAAATCCAAACGTTCCAATTTTTCGCGCCATCGTCCGCCGGATTTCAAAGACAAATGAATAACATCCAGCATCAGCACTCCGATCAGGATGAGGATCGGGCCCAGCAGGCGCTCGCCCCAGCCCATGAACAATTTCGTGAGATCTAATTTACTCGCGCCGAAATATATAAGAATGCCGATGCCCGTATAGGAAAGCGCGCGTCCGAGCGTGTAGATCAGGCCGTTATAAAAAACTTTCCGCCGGTTGCCGATGTCCTTGCCGATAAACCCGATCGCCGTGATATTTGTCGCCAGCGGACAGGGGCTGATCGCGGTAAGCAAGCCGAGCAGAAACGCGGTCAAAAGCGAATACGACGAGGAATCCAGAAATTGCTGAAGAATTGATTCCATGAACGGGATTATCCTTTCAGATATTTATCGATCACGGATTTGATTTCCTGCTTCAGCTTATCCGGTTCGGTTCGCGCGTATTTGAATCCGGTTTCGGTGATATCGGTTTTCTGATCGCCTTTGATGATTAGCAGCGTCTGCATGGCAACGCCGTATTTTGAAGCGATTTCTTCCGTGGACTTTTCTTCCAGGTTCAGGCTTTTAAACACCACGGTTCCTTCCTTGATCTGGGCGGCAAAAGAAGATTCCAAAGCTTCTTTCGTGACGTTCTCGACGGCCTGGCAGGTCAGGCAACGGCGGGTATTGTGAAAGTAATAAACTTCAACAACGCCGGCGGATCCGGTTTTCAGGTCTTTCTGCTGGCTCGTCGATTTGCCGCAGGCGATGAAACTGACGAACATCAGGATCGTCATGAGAAAATGAATTGTGTTTTTCATAGGAACTTTCTTTTATTTGGTTAATAGTGTTTTAATTTCATCCGATGATGGAACGCGCCCTTTAACGGCGACTTTCTCGTCGATCACGATCGCCGGCGTGGTCATGACGCCGTACTTCATGATTTCTCCCATATCGTCCACTTTAGTGACCTGCGCGTCGATGCCGTTCTTTTCGACTACTTCGCGGACGGTTTTCTCCAGCGCCTTGCATTTCGGACAGCCGGTACCCAGGATTTTTACGTGCATGTTGTTTCCTTTCGCGTTTGTTTATGTTTAAAAAGATCTTTGAACAATTCTTTAGCTTCCTGCCAGTTTTCCCGGTTAATGCAGTACTTGATTTTCGGGGGGCTGATCTCGCCCTGAATCAGTCCGGCCGTTTTCAGTTCCTTCAGGTGTTCCGAAAGCGTTGAACGGGCGATGGGAAGCTGTTCCGCCATATCTCCGCTGTAACAGCAGCTGCTGTGACGCGTGGCGAGATATTCTACGATAAATACACGCACTGGGTGTCCCAACGCCCTGGCGTACCGGGCGATTTTTAATTGAGACTCCGTGTAATGTTCTTCAAAACTCATATTAACCTTTCAGATTATTTTGCCCGTTAAATACGCTTGAGACATTGTTTCATTTTATTTTCTTTCGTGCCTGTCCTCGACGCAGTCGGGATATTTCGCGTGTTTCGCGGGCAAGTATTCATTTATTATTATCAGTATGCGAACGGAATTTTCTTGTCTTCAATTTGCACGAGCATTGTCCGTTCAGTTCGTAATCGCGGTTAATGATCATCGGCATGCCGTCGTTCAGCCATTCGAGAACCCCTCCGATCAGAGACGCCGCGTTCGTGAACCCTTTATCCATGAGGAACTGAACCATTTCCTTGCTGTAGGTCCCCGCGTTATCCGCCAGTATCAGCGGCTTGTCTTTGGGTAATGCGGCGTATTCATCCTTTATATTTTTGACTGTGATGAAGATAACGTTCGGTACATCGAATTTTCTGAAATCCGTTTCGTATTCTTCGCGCAGGTCAACCAGAACGGCGTCCCGCATAAGAAAATCATACGCCTGTTTTGGCGATAAGCAGATCAGATTGCCGTTGCGGTAGCCCTGGCCGTTGAAACAGTCATTGTTCATAAGGATTCTTTAACAAAAATACTTTCGTTTAAACCACAACGCGACGTTTACCAGAGCGATCATCACCGGTACTTCGACTAAAGGCCCGATCACCGCGGCAAACGCTTCGCCGGAGTTGATCGTAAAGACCGCCACCGCGACGGCAATCGCGAGCTCAAAATTATTGCTGGCCGCCGTGAAAGCGAGGGTCGCTGTCTTTCCGTAACCCGCGCCGATTTTCTTTCCCATAAAAAAGGATATCAGGAACATCACGACAAAATAGATCAGAAGCGGAACGGCAATGCGGAAGACGTCCATCGGCAGTTTGACGATGGTTTCGCCTTTATAGGAGAACATGACGAAGATGGTGAACAGCAGGGCAATCAGCGTGATGGGGCTGATCTTCGGGATGAACTTCGTGTGATACCATTCTTTGTCTTTCAGTTTGATCAGCGCAAAACGGGTAAGGGCGCCCGCGATGAACGGAATACCGAGATAGATAAACACACTTTCGGCGATCTGTCCGATGGTTACGTTCACATCCGTTCCCTGCAGACCAAATACGCCGGGTAATATGGTGAT
>JBBIRG010000097.1:3763-7806 GCA_037441945.1 Bacteroidota bacterium
AATACATACGCATAAACCGAAAAGAAAAGCACCTGGAAAATACTGTTGAACGCGACGAGTCCCGCGGCGTATTCCGTATCGCCTTTGGCGAGGTCGTTCCACACGATGACCATCGCGATGCAGCGCGCCAGCCCGATCAGGATCAGGCCGATCATATAATGCGGCTGATCAGGAAGAAAAATAATGGCAAGGAAAAACATAAGCGCGGGTCCGATGATCCAGTTCTGAACGAGAGAAAGAACCAGCACTTTGACGTCGCGGAAGACGTCGCCGAGTTCTTCGTACTTTACTTTCGCCAGCGGCGGATACATCATCAGGATCAGTCCGATCGCGATGGGAATATTGGTTGTGCTCTCGGGCGATGATTTTAATGACTCCCAGAACCGTGCGATAGGCGGATAGAAATGCCCGGTCAGAACCGCGGCGGCCATGACTAAAAAAATCCAGATCGTCAGGTAACGGTCTAAAAATGAAAGGCGTTTGGTGAGGTCGGACATATTATTTACCTTATTCGTTTGCCACTAAATCACCAAGGCACGAAATGTTTCATGTTAATATTTCTTGGTGTCTTTGTGCCTTCGTGGCTATTTCAGTTCTTTTATATAAAATTCATAAAAACGTTCTCTGATTTCATCGCGTATCCGGCGGAATACGGCGAGAACTTCTTCCTCCGTTCCCGTCGCTTCCGCGGGATCTTCGAATCCGATATGCAGGCGGTGTTTAACCTGTCCCGTGAACACCGGACAATTCTCATTTGCGTGGCCGCAGACGGTGAAGACGTAATCAAACGGCTGTGCGATAAACTGATCGGCGTGTTTGGGATAATTTGGACCGATACCGATGCCGATTTCATTCATTACCTGAACAGCCTTCGGGTGAACCTGCGCGGAGGGTTTCGTTCCCGCGGAATAAACCTCAAGCCCGGTATCAAACGATTTCAGCAATCCCTCTGCCATCTGGCTGCGGCAGGAATTTCCGGTGCACAAGATTAAAATACGTTTGGGCATGCCTGGTTTTCTTTTAATTATTTTATTTTCGTTTTATTTATTTTTTCGTGTTTTTCGTATGTTTCGCGGGAAAACGACAATCATTTCGTATTTCGTCAAAACCCGAAATATAATAATTAAAAAACATCGCGGATGTCAAGTAAATTTTTCTTGCGGCTTAAGCGAACACAGGCTTACTTCCGGATTGTTCCTGGTTTTTGGATTGGTAAAATGGGTTTAGCTCCTTCTCTAGAATCAAGGCGTTTGCGAACGATCAGAATCCGGCATCACAAAAATATAAAAGCGAGGAACATTTCGGGGGCCACATTGATCCGGGGCTAGGATTTTCCAATCGGGGTGAAATGAAAGAAAGGTTTCTTAAAAAAAATTCACCCAAATATTATACAATCCTCTAAACTATTATTATATAAAAAACATAGAGGTCAGTGAAAAATATTTCATCCGCTAAATAACAAAAAAAATGTTAATAACTTTGTGTTTGCGATTTATTAGTATTTGTTAATAAATTAGATATAATGTTGATAAAATGTTAATAATAATAATCATATAAAAATTTCTTGCCTTTATCCGGCTCATCATTTAAAATCATTCACTTTTGCTTATTTTTTGAGAATCTGAACGAAAGAACAAAAAAATATTTTTTTTGATATTTTACTTCCTACCGAAGGAGAGTTGCGATGCCTGTTCAACATCCCGAAACGACGGTTTCTGAAGCCAAGAATGCGCCCGGAAAAAATGCCGACCTGAATATCAACCGGATGGATTATACCGGAGCCAAAGGTTTACGGATGAAACGTTTTTTCACGAAGGAAAACGCGCATCCATTCGACGAAATCGAATTCGAGATGCGCAGCAGCGCGATCACTGAACCCGACGGAACCGTGATTTTCGGGATGAATGATATCGAAGTCCCTAAAAGTTGGTCGCAGCTCGCCACGGATATCGCGGCATCCAAGTATTTCCGCAAAGCCGGCGTTCCCGGCAAAGGTTATGAAAACAGCGTCAAACAGCTTGTGCACCGCGTCGCCCATACCATTCGCGCCGAAGGCGAACGGATGAATTATTTTGATACGCCGAAAGACGCCGACATTTTTGAAGCGGAACTGACGCATCTGCTGGTCAACCAAAAAGGCGCGTTCAATTCCCCGGTGTGGTTCAATTGCGGCCTGTATCATGAATACCAGATTAAGGGATCGGGCGGTAATTATTACTGGAATCAAAAAACCAACGCGATCGAAATCACCGAAGATTCGTATTCCAAGCCGCAATGCTCGGCGTGTTTCATCCAGTCGGCGCAGGACGATCTGATGTCGATTTTTGAACTCGCCAAGAACGAAGCGCGTTTGTTCAAATTCGGTTCCGGAACCGGCAGTAATTTTTCGGCGCTGCGGGGTAAACAAGAAAAACTTTCCGGCGGCGGAACATCCTCCGGACTGATGTCGTTTCTGACCGTACTCGACCGCGGGGCCGGCGCAACCAAATCCGGCGGTACCACGCGCCGAGCCGCTAAAATGGTCTGTCTCGACATGGATCATCCCGAGATCGAGGATTTCGTTGAGTGGAAAGTCAAAGAGGAAAAGAAAGTCAAAGCGCTTATCGATGCCGGTTATCCGTCTGATTTTAACGGCGAGGCGTATCACACAGTCGCCGGCCAGAATTCGAATAATTCCGTGCGTGTCTCCGACAAATTCATGAACGCCGTCTTAGACAACACAACCTGGCAGACAATCGCCCGCACGACCGGCGAAGTTGTCGATACCTACCAAGCGCGCGAACTGTTTGATAAAGTCGCTCACGCTGCATGGGCCTGCGCCGATCCAGGCATCCAGTTCGACGATACGATCAACGACTGGCATACCTGCCCAAATTCCGACCGCATCCGCGCCTCGAATCCATGCTCCGAATATATGTTCCTCGACGACAGCGCGTGCAATCTCGCGTCCATCAACCTGATGAAATTTGCCGACGAGAAAGGCCGTTTTGATGTCGAAGGTTTCCGCCAGGCTTGCCGCATTTTCATCATCGCGCAAGAAATCATCGTCGATATGTCGTCGTATCCAACGGCGAAGATCGCGCAAAACAGCCATGATTACCGTCCCCTGGGACTCGGTTACGCCAATCTCGGCACGCTTCTGATGGTCAACGGCATTCCTTACGATTCCGACGAAGGCCGCGCGTGGGCCGGCGCAATTACCGCCGTGATGAACGCGTGGGCGTACCGCGGTTCCGCCGAGGTAGCGTCCGTCAAAGGCGCGTTCACCGGCTACGCGAAAAACCGCGAACTGATGCTCCGCGTGATACGCAAACACCGCGACGCCGCATATAAAATTCATCCCGAATTCTGTCCCGACAGCCTGCTCAAAGCCGCGCGCGAGGACTGGGATACCTGCATCGAATACGGCGAACGCTACGGCTACCGCAACGCGCAGGCGACCGTGCTGGCGCCCACCGGAACGATCGGTCTGCTGATGGACTGCGACACGACCGGCGTTGAACCGGAATTCTCGCTCGTCAAATGGAAAAAACTCGCCGGCGGCGGGTATTTTAAAATTGTCAACCAGTCGCTGACCCAGGCGCTCTCCAATATCGGTTATTCAAAAGAGGAAATTGACGGGATCATCAAATATATCCTCGGCCACGGCACATTCAACGGCGCGCCGTACGTCAATCCCGATCAGCTGAAAAAAATGGGCTTCACGCCCCAGCAGATCGAAGACGCCGAACAATACGTGAATAAAAACCGGTCGTTAGACGAATGGACGCCGCACATCAACATTAAAACGCTGAAGGAACGCGGATTATCCGGCGAACAACTTTCCCGCGCGGTAATCTACATTGGCGGCGCTCAAACCGTCGAAGGAACCCACCTGATCAAGGAAGAACAACTCGCGGTGTTTGACTGCGCTAACAAATGCGGAATAGGGAAACGGTTTATCGAACCGATGGGACACATCAAAATGATGGGCGCAGTCCAGCCGTTCCTTTCCGGCGCCATTTCCAAAACGGTAAATATTCCAAACGAAGCCACCGTGCAGG
>JBBIRG010000098.1:0-7558 GCA_037441945.1 Bacteroidota bacterium
TATGTGATTTAACGAAAATTTTAATGTTAACCACTTTCCGGTCTTATTAATAATTTTTCTATCTATTTGCCATCAATGATATTCTGAAATTCCCGTATCGGCGCCAGCAATATTTCTAATTCCTTTTCCGATAGGGTTGATTCCGCATAATATAAATCCTTTTCAGAAATAACGAGAATTCCGGTAACGGTCTTTTCATCAATCTTTTTGAGTACCCATTCATTCGGCGTCGCTGTTTTCATGTTAAGTGAGTTTAAAAAAACGTTCTGTTCCAGCGCATGAACAAGCTGAATCCGGGCAATCGTTGTATATCCCTTATCCGAGCGGATCGGCAGGATATGTAACCGGAAATGATGATGATTTTCAAAACGGTCGATCCAGTCGGGATATCCGTTCATCAGTCCGAGCGGACCTTTCGTCATTATCAGGCTGCCGATGGATTTGCCGTAAACCGGATGACGGAAAACCTCAGGGATTTTAAAAGTTGCGCCTTTTATTTTCATTGCAAGCTGTTGGCTGAGAAACCGCGTGTAATCCTGCTCTTCGGACGACGCCTTGGCGTTGCTGACGGAAACATAACAAGCGCCTTTGACGAACTGGACCTGGTAAGGCATCACGCAATTCATGATGTCAAAGGAAGTGTCGGCGCCGCACTTAAATCGCGAGACCGAAAAAACACCGAACGCCGACTCCGGATCGGTCATTTCGTAGATTTCGATTTTATAGGCCACCCCGTTTTTTTTGATTTCCTGCAGATACAGTTTTTTAAAACCGTATTCTAAGTACAGATCGGCGCCTCCGTTGATGTAGCCCCAAAGCGAAGATCGGTCAAATGTTTTTCGCGTTATGGTTTTTCCATCTGAAATTTCCCTGTCCGAAAGGAATATTTCATCCTGCGGATGTAAGGGTATGCCGCAGGCAACGAAAAGAATCAGAATATAAATAAAATAGCGTATCATGTCATTGTGACGGTCTGGAGCGAGATTTTATCGATGTCGGCGACGCCGAGTTTGAGGTTCTGCGCCATTTACATGAATTCCTTGCCGCGCTTGGTCTCTTCTTTCTGCAAGTTTTCGTCCATCCGTTTTTTGACGACGATTTGGTATCCGATGCGGTCGACGGCGACGGGATCGGTCCCGAGCAGGATAGTTTTATAATCACAGAAGAACTGCGGGTTCGCGCCGGGTCCGCCGTTATAACAACCTTTGATTCCGTCGACGATGTTCAGCACGACTTTGTCGCGCAGGGGCGGGAACGCGCAGGCTTCGGCGGAGGTTTCCGACCATAACTGCTTGTGCAGGCGGCCGGTGTTCGTAATCGCACCGTAGGCAAGGTTCTTCAGGCACAGTGTTACCGAGGCGCCGGCGTTCTTCAGGATCGGGATGTTGATGATCTTGTCGCACATATCGGTGACGATTTTGCTGAAATAGGAATGTTTGCCCTCATTGACCATATACGGCAGCGTTTCGGCGTCGTAGGTCTGCTCGACGTCGGCCCAGTAGTACCAGTTTTTGTCAATCATCGCGAGGCTGTGCAGTTTTCCTTCGGCGTCATAAAAAGAATCTTTGCCGTCCTTCAGTTCGGTGCCGGTGATTTTGATTCCCGGGAAATTGGATTCCGTGAAACCGCATTCGGTCAGCTGGAACTCGCGCCGGTCCCAGATTAGCATGCTTTTTTTTGAAATGCCCGATTCTTCCAATTGTTTAACCACTGCCGACGTGACTTCAATGCTGGTGGAGAGCGTCGGTCCGGCGACGGGATTGACTTTCAGTCCGATGCGGTCGGAATCGGAAACGAACTGCCGCCACGCCTCTTTCAGGGTCGCGGCGCCGGTTAACGCGAGCATGCCTTTGGCGATCATGTCGTACGCGGCGGTCGCGCTGATTTTTTGCTCGACGACGCTGTTCGCGTGATCGACGCGTATCACTTTCCCGGGATATTTGCCGGGCATGGAATGTTCCGTGCGCGCGTGTTTGAGCGCATCGGCGATGTTGGTCGCCGGTTTGGACTGATCCTGGGCGATCAAAGAAGGAACGTTGGACAGAATGGGAATAGCGGCGATTCCGGCGCCGGTTAAGGCGGACAGCTTCATAAAATCTCGGCGCGACAGGCCGGTACGGTTCTGCTTTTTCATAAGTATTTCCTTGTTGAAAAATCCGTTTGCATGACGTTAAAATATAAATGATTTTTACGAAAAAAAGCATAAAAACGCCAAGGCGCCTGTATTTTATTGAAATGTGCCGGTAAAATGATTATTATTCAAAGACAGAAAGAAAACGTATGAAATGGTATTTCAATGATTCTGCTTCTCGCCACTAACAATGCGCATAAAATCCGGGAGATTTCGCAGATTCTGGATGGCCAGCCTGTTACGCTGAGGACATTAGCCGACTATCCTGAATTAAGCGAAATTCCCGAAACTGGCGTTACGTTTGAAGCGAACGCGCTGCTCAAGGCGCGGACGTGTTATGAACACACCGGACTTCTTTCGCTGGCGGATGATTCCGGACTGGAAGTGGATGCGCTGAACGGCGATCCGGGCGTTCATTCGGCGATATATTCAGGCGTGCCGCATGATTACGCGGGCAATAACCGGAAACTGCTGAAAGCGATGGAAAGCATTCCAGCGGAACAGCGAACGGCGCGTTTTCACTGCGTGCTGGCGCTTGTCGGCCAATCAGACGGCCGGGAATATTCCGAACGATGCTTTCACGGCGTCTGCGAAGGCATGATTATAAGCGAATTACGGGGCGCCCGCGGATTCGGTTATGATCCGCTGTTTTACATTCCCCGCCTTCAGAAAACCATGGCCGAACTTGGTCCCGATGTCAAGAATCAGATCAGCCACCGGGCCGACGCGCTGAAGAAATTCAAATCCTTCATCGGATCCGGACAGTTCAGATAAAATATTTTTCCCGTAGGACAAGTTAATAACTTGTCCTACAAAAAAAAAATACGACCAAGATAACATAAGGAATTATTTATGCGCAATTATCTCATGCTAATATATTTTATAGCATTTCTTGCCGCCTGTGAATCGACCGAACTGGATTCTGAACCGGGTATCGCCAGCCGAAGAATCGCGTTTGCAATACCAAGCCAAAGCTCTGTAACGCTTTATATCGAAAATAATTATAATACACGGGTAAAAACTTTTTATAATCATGAACTTTTGGAAGCGGGTTCCTATACGGTCGCGTGGGACTGCCTTGACAATAAAGGAAAACCGGTTCCGATGGGAGCCTACTTTGTTACCCTCATAGCGGATTTCGGAAATGAAAAATATTCAAAAACAATTATTATTATTGTCGGGAAAGAATCATGATCCGATATTTCTTTTTTATTCTAACCGTATGTGTTGCAGGAAACACCTATACGCAGAACCGGTTTACCATCGCGCCGAATATCGGGTATTACCTGTATCATTCGGACAATCATTTACCGGTCACGCGGAATGAAAACCTGATCGTATCGTACGGGATCGGCGCCGGATATGAATTCAGCATCAACCCAAAGCACAGGGCGCTGGTTGAATTGACGTATTACCGCACGGATCTTCCGAAAGCTTATTCATCGTATATGTACGCTCAGCCGGGGTCGGAATTGGGCGACGCCACAATCAGAATGCTCTATCAGTTTGTCTCGTTCGACGCTTCCATGATCAAAACGCTTAACAACGGTCTGACGTTTGGCGCGGGACCGTCGCTTACAAACTGTAACCGGACAACCTTCTCTCCGCGCGCGTTCGGAGTTAAAGCCTGGCCGAAGGACGACGCGTTCAATGTATGGGGCGCCGGACTGCAGGGTTTTGTCCGCGCAAGCCTTAACGCGAATCAATCCATTTTCGGAACCTGCAGGCTCCGGCTGAACGCCGCTCTCATTAAATTCGGGAATGGCCGTGATCTTTCGGATTATCGCGCGGATTTCATTCATGTTCAGTTTAGCCTTGGCTACGCGTTCGGAAAAAAACACAATTGACGAAAGGCTTCGGTGGGGACATCCGGATTAAACAAGAAACGCGTGAAAACGGATGAACGAAAATAACAGAATAAAGAAAGAATGCTACGAATGATCCAAATAAAGGACAGTATCAGAAAATCAGAAATGTGGGTTTTGTTCCCAAACTTTTTTGGTGAACTTATCGGGTACCGTAAATTCAAAACCATTTATTGAAAAGACGATTAACAATGATGACCAAACTGAAAAATGAATTTACCGGTCAATGGAAAAAATATTTCGGTAAAGCGGAATTACCGCTGATTTTTTATTACACCGACGATCCGGGTGAAATCAAAAAAGCTCCGAAAGCCAAGGGCCGGCAATGCATCATCGGCGACCTGAAGCAAATCCGGAACGGCGAGTCCCTGTGTTTCGACAATGAGGCGGTTGGTTGCATGGGCGGTAAGAGGTATCTGGGGTTTTCAGATAAGCTGCGGCCTGATTTTGATTATTTTCTGTCGTGCGGTATCCCGGGCAAAGTGGAAGGAGAGCGGTATAAAAAAACACCGGATCTGGTCAGGGATTTTCTGAAAAACCACCAAACCTTGCCCGCTCCCGGAAAATGGATCGTTTTCAAGCCGTGGGAGAAATTAGATGATCACGATGTTCCCGAGGCGGTTATTTTCTTCGCGAAACCGGATGCGCTTTCGGGACTGTTCACGCTTGCGAATTTTGAAGAGCCCGAACCCAACGGCGTATACTGCCCGTTCAGCGCTGGATGCGGATCAACGGTTTTATATCCGATGCAGGAAAACCGGAAGGCCAATCCACGCGCGGTTCTGGGTATGTTCGATCCTTCCGCGAGGCTGTATGCCGGTTCAGATGAATTATCCTTTGCCGCGCCATGGAAAAAATTTATCCGAATGGCCGAATATATGGATGAGAGTTTCCTGATCACGGAAACCTGGTCGGCAGTGAAATCCAGGATATAAAAGGCCGGTCCATGATACACTCGTTCGCCTGCGGCCTACGGCTACCAGAACAAAACAAAACCAACGCCTCTTCGAGTCAATCGCGCTGGAGTAATAGATTTTATGATTATTCAAAAGATCCGATTATTACAAGACGGCGATTGAACCTCTCCTGAGTTTAGCGAGGGAACGGGAAGCGAGAATATCTTATAGCTGATTTATTCATCATACAATTGACAAGGAGGGGAAACAAAACAAATGCCGGTGAAATCGGGCAAATTCAATGTTAATTGAAATGTGAATTTGAATCATCCGTTTTGTTTTTGAGAATATAAAACATTTTTATCATTAGCCGGATAAATTTTTCTTTATTTTATCGCTGAATTAATGTATACTATTTTTGTCTGATTAAGGACGCCTGAAAATTCCGATGAATGACATTTTGCGCGGGGTGATAGATATGCTGAAAAAACTGCTTTCTTTCATGGCACGGCTTTATCCTCCACCGGTATGGCGGCCGGTTGTGATCTTCCTGCTGGGTATATTTTGCGGGCTGGGCCTGGTTGTCCTTCATATTTCCAACGCCTTTTCCTACCTCTCCGATGACCCGGCGACGTGCATGAACTGCCACGTGATGACGCCTCAGTATGCGACCTGGCAGAGAAGCAGCCACCGCGAACGGGCGACCTGCAACGACTGCCACGTACCGCAGGACAATGTGTCCCGCAAGTTCGCGTTCAAGGCGCAGGACGGTATGCGTCACGCCTCGATGTTTACGCTCCGCCTCGAACCGCAGGTGATCCGGATCGAGAACGACGGCCGTAATGTCGTGCAGGAAAACTGCCTCCGCTGTCATACCGGCTTGATCGAAACGCTGGTGGCCGGCGGAATCAATGAAAAAAGCCATATCGCAAGAATGGAAAAGCGGTGCGTGGACTGCCACCAGGAAGTGCCTCATGGAACCGTGAACAGCCTGGCGTCAACTCCGTATGCCCGCGTACCAAGGCTAAGTCCCGTGGTTCCGGATTGGATATCAAAAATAGCGAAGAAAAAAAAAACCGATGATATTTACCGCCAGGATCGCTTAAAAACGCAAAGAAAAACATTGATCCGTCAATGATATGAAACAAGCGAATAAAATTAACCCAAAGCTCTCTGAGAGCGCAGACCTGAATGATTAGTGGAAATAAAATATCCTTTGCGGTCTCCGCGCGTTTTGAGGTTCAATTAACTTTTAAAAAGGAACACGAATATGAAATCCATCGTTGATTTGCTTCAGCGCAAACCCTGGATGGGATGGGTGCTTTTCTTCACGACCGTGCTGATCGTGTTTATCATCGGTTTGTTCGCCAGTTCCGTGATGGAGCGACGCAGCGAGGAACGGGCGCTGTTCCATATCCTGAAGCCTATTGCCGACTGGGAGCCCCGCAACGAGGTCTGGGGCGAGAATTTTCCGCGCGAATACGAAACCTACACGCAAACGCTCGACACCACGTTCCGCAGCAAGCACGGCGGGGGCGCGACTGTTGACGTGCTGGAGCATTACCCGAATCTTGTGATTCTTTGGGCGGGTTACGCGTTCTCGCGCGACTTCAAACAGGCGCGCGGACATTACCACGCCGTCAAGGACGTCCGCAATTCCCTGCGGACAGGCATTCCTCAGCCGGGTACCTGCTGGAGCTGCAAAAGCACCGACGTTCCCCGCCTGATGAACGAGATGGGCGCGGAGAATTTTTATAAAGCCAAATGGGAGGATCTCGGTTCGGAAGTGGTGAATAATATCGGCTGCCAGGACTGCCATGACAACAAAACCATGAACCTGCATATCACGCGCCCGGCATTGATCGAAGCTTTCGACCGCCGGGGACTCGACATCAGCAAAGCCAAGCATCAGGATATGCGGTCATTGGTCTGCGCGCAATGCCACGTAGAATATTATTTTAAAGGCGACGGTAAATATCTGACATTTCCATGGGACAAAGGCCTGTCGGCTGATGAAATCGAAAAATATTATGATCAGGTTGAGCATGTTGACTTCGTCCATAAGCTCAGCCGCGCGAAAATCATCAAAGCCCAGCATCCGGATTACGAATTGTTCCTGACCGGCATACACGCACAGCGCGGACTGTCCTGCGCGGACTGTCACATGCCGTACCGGAGCGAAGGCGGAGTCAAATATACCAATCATAAGATCCAGAGCCCGCTGGCGAATGTCGCGAATTCATGCGCCGTTTGCCACCGCGAGAGCGAGGACGATCTGCTGAAGAACGTGTATGAACGCCAGGACAAGATCATTGAGGTGCGCATGCTGGTTGAGGACAATCTCGCTAAGGCGCATATTGAAGCGAAGACAGCCTGGGACAACGGCGCGACGGAGAAGGAAATGGAAACGGCGCTGAAGCTGATCCGGCACGCCCAGTGGCGCTGGGATTTTACAGCCGCCAGCCACGGAGGCTCGTTCCACGCGCCTTTAGAAACATCGCGCATTCTAGGAACCGCCCTGCATAAGTCTCAGGAAGCCCGCATCCTGCTCACGCAGATTCTTATTCATAAAGGCGTGAAAGCGCCGATCGCATATCCGGACATTTCTACTAAAGAAAAAGCGCAGGCCTATATCGGGCTGGACATGAAAAAACTGAATTCCGATA
>JBBIRG010000098.1:7575-7804 GCA_037441945.1 Bacteroidota bacterium
AAAAGTCGTGCCGGAATGGGATAAGAAAGCGAAAGAGAGGGAGAGCAAACTCGGTAAAGTTACCGCGGCCAATTAAGTATTTACCCGGCACTAAAAAAAAATGAAAAGCATTTTTATACTGACAATCTTGATTTGCCAGTTTTATCCTTGTGAAACATATGGGCAGGAACAGGCCGACACTAACGGAATGATAAAATTTTCCGGTCAGATACGGGTTCGCGCCGAAGCG
>JBBIRG010000099.1:0-7691 GCA_037441945.1 Bacteroidota bacterium
GCCCCGTATTCGATCCACTCCATTAACGATCAGTCTATTAAAAAAATCATGCATGAAAGCGGCTACGATCTTTTCATCGAGGAACTGCAGTTGTTAGATGAAGCGCATGTCGGATTTGATCACGACAGCATCCTGAAAGGGGAACAGTCGCCCGTGTACTTTGGAAGCGCCTCGAATAATTTCGGAGTCGAACTTTTATTGACCGGCTTTTTGGAATACTCCAGCCCGCCGATACCGAGACTTTCAACCCGCGGCGAAATCATACCGCTGGATCATCCGGAGTTTTCCGCTTTTGTGTTCAAGATACAAACGAACATGAATCCGCTTCACCGCGACCGGATGGTGTTCGCAAGGGTCTGCTCCGGAAAATTCGAGCGCGACGCAAAAGTATGGAACTCGCGAAGCGGAAAGGAAATCCGGCTTTCGAGTACGCACCATGTTTTCGGCAAGGAACGTGAAACGGCGGATGAAGCGTATCCGGGCGATATTATCGGTTTTGTCACGAACGCGGATTTTCATATCGGCGATACGATCAGTTCGGATCCGGAAATCGTCATGGAAAAAATCCCGCGTTTCGCGCCGGAAATCTTCGCCTATGTCGTCAATAACAATCCTTCGCAGAATAAATCGTTCCGCAAGGGGCTCGATCATCTTATCGCGGAAGATATCGTCCAGCCGTTCCACGCGGACGGCCAGATCATGAACGTTCCCCTGCTGGGCGCGCTGGGCGAACTGCAGTACGAGGTGCTTCAGTACAGGCTCCGCGACGAGTACCGTGTCGATACCATGCTGGAAGTTATGCCGTGGACGGTCATGCGCTGGGTGGATCAGCCGATGGATGTCGCCGCATTGAAGAGCAAGCTTTCATATTACGGCGTTCCGGGAACCGATAAACACAACCGGCAGGTCGTGCTGTTTGAAAATCTATGGCGAATGCATTCATTCATGGAAAATAACCCGGAGATCGCCCTGTCGGATTATTTAGTGGATATCTGAACAGATTATAAGGATGTGATTTTCAAAAGGAATATCGGTTTGCTGTACACGATCGTATCAGCCGTCGCCGCCGGTAAAATTCAAAGAGCATTTGAAAATCGTCTATAAACAATTAGCCGCAAAAAAACAGAATTAAAAAAACGCGTTAATTGCCTTAGCCAGTAAACTCCTTTGTTTGATATTTACCATTTGGAAAAAGAAAGAACTTTTCCGGCTGGGTTGCTATACAACCAGAAAGAATTCATCCGCATGAAACGTTTAAAACGTTTCAAGTTTATTTCTGCGGTCTAAAACTAGCTGAACCTCAGAGGCGCAGGAGGAAATGCGGAGGAATTATCTTTACCGGAAACGTTTATTAATCTCTTTCATCAGTTTGAGGCCGGCTTCCGGGATTTTGGTTCCGGGACCGAAGATCGCGGATGCGCCGTGCTGGTAAAGGAAATCGTAATCTTGCGCGGGGATCACGCCGCCGCAAATGACGATGATATCTTCCCGGTTTAATTTTTTCAGTTCTTCGACTAATTGCGGGAGCAGGGTTTTGTGTCCCGCGGCGAGAGAACTCATGCCGACCACGTGCACGTCGTTTTCAACGGCCTGGCGGGCGGTTTCTTCCGGCGTCTGGAACAACGGCCCCATGTCCACGTCAAATCCCATGTCGGCGTAGGCTGTGGCGACGACTTTGGCGCCGCGGTCGTGCCCGTCCTGTCCCATTTTGGCGATCAGGATGCGCGGACGGCGGCCCTCCTGGAGGGCAAATTCGTCGGTCATCGCGCGGACCGCGGCGACTTTGTCATCAGCGTCGCAACCGAATTCGCCGCTGTACACGCCGGAGACTGTTCGGATCACCGCCTGGTAACGGCCGGTGACTTTTTCAATGGCGCCGGAGATTTCACCGAGCGTCACGCGGGCTCTCGCGGCGCGGACGGACAGTTCCAGCAGGTTGCCGTCGCCCGTCGAGGCGCATTGGGTCAGCGCGTCTAAGCAGGCCTGAACTTCGGCGGCGTTGCGTTTCGATTTGACTTCCTGAAGCCGTTTGATCTGCGACAGACGGACGGCGGTGTTGTCCACTTCGAGAATTTCGATGGGCTCTTCCTTATCTAGCCGGTATTTGTTGACGCCGACGATTGTTTCCTTCGCGGAATCGATACGCGCCTGACGCCGCGCGGACGCTTCTTCGATGCGTATCTTCGGAATGCCCGCCTCAATCGCTTTCGTCATGCCTCCGTACGATTCCACTTCGAGGATATGTTCCCATCCTTTTTTCAACAGTTCGCCGGTCAGGTATTCGACGTGAAACGAGCCGCCCCAAGGGTCAATGACCTTGCCTATCAGCGTTTCTTCCTGGAGATACAACTGCGTGTTTCTCGCGATACGCGCGGAAAAATCCGTCGGCAGGGCGATCGCTTCATCGAGTGAATTGGTGTGCAGCGACTGGGTATGTCCCAGCGCGGCGGCCATCGCCTCAATGCACGTGCGGACGACGTTGTTGAACGGATCCTGTTCGGTGAGGCTCCAGCCGGACGTTTGCGAGTGCGTGCGCAACGCCATAGACTTGGCGTTTTTCGGGCTGAACTGGCGGATCAGTTTCGCCCAGATCACGCGCGCGGCGCGCATTTTGGCGATTTCCATGAAATAGTTCATTCCCTGCGCCCAAAAGAAAGAAAGACGCGGCGCGAAATCATCCACGGTCATGCCCGCTCGGATGCCCGTGCGCACGTATTCTAATCCGTCGGCGAGCGTGTAAGCCATTTCCAGATCGGCCGTTGCGCCCGCTTCCTGCATGTGATAGCCGGAAATGCTGATGCTGTTGAACTTCGGCATTTCCTTCGCCGTGTACTTGAAAATGTCGGCGATGATGCGCATGGATATTTCCGGCGGATAAATGTACGTGTTGCGCACCATGTACTCTTTCAGGATGTCGTTCTGAATCGTGCCGGTGAGTTGTTCGCGCTTGACGCCCTGTTCTTCCGCGGCGACGATGTAATAAGCGAGTATCGGAAGCACCGCGCCGTTCATCGTCATCGAAACGGACATTTTGTCGAGCGGAATTTTATCGAACAGGATTTTCATGTCCTCGATGCTGTCGATGGCTACGCCCGCTTTCCCCACGTCGCCTACGACGCGGGGATGATCCGAATCATAGCCCCGGTGCGTCGCTAAATCGAACGCGACGGACAGTCCCATCTGGCCGGCGGCGAGGTTCCGGCGGTAGAACGCGTTGCTTTCCTCGGCGGTGGAAAATCCCGCGTACTGGCGAACCGTCCACTGACGCTGAACGTACATCGTGCTGTACGGGCCGCGCAAAAACGGCGGCAACCCGGATAGGTAATCCAGGTGTTCGTATTGCGCGATATCGTCCTTGGTGTAAAGCGGAAGAACCGGGATTTGTTCCATCGTTTGCCAGATCGCTTGATCCGGCGTTTGCCCGGCTTCATTTTCGAATTGCTTTTTCCAGTCGTCGCATGTTTTATTGGAAACGGCCGGCTGAAAATCCATTCCTGAAAAATCGGGTTTCATGATTGTACTCCTGACTTGTTTTGAATGGATGATAAGACCGCGACGGCGTCGGCGCCGAGATAAATGAATTCGTCAACGCCGGTCTGTTTATGCTGTTCGACCTGTTCTTTCGGATATCCGGCGAGAACGACGACACAGTCCGGCGACTTGGCTTTCATTCCCCGCACAATCGGCGGGACTAATTCGGGATAAGTGTCATCGGTGGAACAAATGACGATTGTTTTTGCCTTCGAATCCAGCGCGGCTTTCACGGCGTCATCCGGAACGTCAAATCCGGAGGGATAGATGACGTCGAATCCGCCGACTTCGAAGAAGCTTTTTGAAAAATCGGCCCGTCCTTTGAACTGCGCCAGCGGGCCCATGGCAGCGAGAAACACTTTCGGTTTTTCGCCGGTTCGATTTTTGTAATTGTCCGAAGCGTCGCGCAGCTTTTCAAACAACACGGCGGCGCGCTTGCTTTCAAGCGGAGTGATCGTTACGGGGCTTCCCGCCTGCGAACGCAGAGATTTCGTGATTTCGCCAAGCGTCGCTCCGGCCAATATCGCTTCCGTTCCAAGGCGGATGATTTCTTCCGAATGAATGTTGGCAATCTGCTGAAGTTTTTCCAGCACCGCGGCGTTGGTTTTATCGTTTCCGGAGACGCGGTATTTCTGGAGATAATCTTTCCGCTTCGCATAAATCAACTCGTAGTCGGGCGTTCTTCGCCTGACGGGCTCTTCCTTGGGATTTGCGTAAAGGTTGGTACCGACAAGAACCGTCTTTCGCTTGTTGACGTCCAACTGTTTGAGTACCGCCGTTTTCCGGACTTCCTCGCAGAACGAACCGTTTATCAGCGCCGCCGCCATGCCGCCCCGTTTTTCGATAGAACGGAAAAGTTCCCACGCGTTTTTCGCGACGGATTCGGTCAGCGATTCGATGAAATACGAGCCGCCCGCGGGATCGATGAGTTCGCTCAGGTTGGCTTCCTCGTTGAGAATCGTTTGCGTATTTCGCGCCAGGCGCCTGGAGAATTCATCCGGCAGGCTGAATACCGAGTCGTACGGCAGCACGCACAGGCTGTCGGCGCCGCCGATGACGGCTGAGAACGCCTCGGTAGCCGCGCGGAGCGCGTTGACATGCGGGTCGTACACGGTCATGTTGTAAGTGGACGTGACGGCATGGATGAACATCGGGCATTGCGCGGGATCGGCGGAGAACGATTCGGCAATTTGTGACCAAAGCAGACGGGCAGCGCGCAGTTTGGCGATTTCCATGAAATGGAACGATCCGACGCCGAATGTGAAACGGAATCGTTTGCAAATGTCGGCGGCTTTTAATCCCCGGTCGGTGAGCCGGTTCAGGTATTCGACGGCGGTGGCCAAAGCGGCGGCGAGTTCCTGCACGGCGGATGCGCCGGCGTTATGATACGGCAAGCCGCTGACGCCAATGGTCCGCAGAGCGCCGCCGTTATGTTTGACCCAGTCGGTAGTGAAGTACATTTCATCAAACGCCGTTTTCAGGTCGACCGGTAATTGTCCGGTTTCGGCGAGAAATGCCAGGGGATCGGACGCGCAGGCGCCGGAAATTTTATTAAAATCAATTCCGTTGCGGTCGCAATAGGCTTTCAGAATCACAAGCATCGGCAGACCGGAAAATCCCGCATCGATGAACAGCGGCGTTTTCATCAGGTCAACGTCTTTGAAAGTGCGCGAAAAACTGTTCAATGCAGATATAGAAACGCCGCTCCTGCCGACTTCTCCCGGTTTGGCGTAATCCGCATCCATGCCGAGCTTCGACGGCATATCTAATGGGAGGTACGCGCAGTTCATGCCGCGTTGCAGATCGTAAAGCAAGGCGTCGTTGAAATCCTCGGCAAGACCGTACGGCAGTTCCTGGCAAACGAACCATGGCTCGCGAACGTATCCGGACGCGCGGGAACCACGAGTGAACGGAACGAAACCCGGGTAACCGGCATGCGTTCGGTTAGCCTCAAGATCGGCGGCCGTGTAAATCGGCTGAAGATCGATTCCTTCAAAAGTTTTCGTAATTAATTTTTTTTCAAACGGAACGCCTTTCAGGTCCCTTTCAACGACGGAACGCCATTCATCGTAAGTTGACGGAGGAAAAGTTTCCTTCAGGTTCAGGTTTTTGTCGAGTTTTATTTCCTGTTCGGACATAAGGTATATCTCCAGTTAATAATTGCCGCAAATCGAATAAAGTTACAAAAGACAGGGAAAATTGCAATCAAAAAAACCTCTGATTATGCAAAAAACCAATAGCCAAAAAGCTAATTGCTACCCAGACATCAGGTAGTGAAGCCGGAAAGAACTTCTTCCCCGCGAATCGGCCTCTGTTGTTAAGTTAATCTAGCCGCATTATGCAAACCGGTTTCTTTATCGCCAGCTGTTTTAATATATTAATATTCTCAAAATAGTTACAACCTAAAATCCCGCTTTTTATAACTATGTTTTACGATTAGATAACATGTCGTCGGCCGATACGTCGCTTTAATTAGAATATTCGACCTTTTACAAGAAATATAATTTGCAGTATTTTTAAATAATCCTTGACTTTTACTACAAATATAGTTATAATTAGCACTATGAGTTATCGCGTTGAACAAATCATCAACAATACTACCTATGTCTACGAGGTCACTGCCTATTGGGATAAACAAAAAAAACAACCCCGGCAACGTCGCGTCTGCATTGGGAAAAAAGATCCCAAGAACGGTAAACTGATCCCTTCCAAATCTAAAAAACAACCGCGCCTTTGCCGCGATTTTGGAAACATTTATCTGCTCCAAGCCATAGCGGAACGCATCGGTCTTATTCCGATTCTGAAAAAAACTTTTCCGGATGCCTGGCAAGAGATACTCGCCTGCGCTTACTTTGAAGTCTCCGAGCGAAAACCCCTGTATTTGTGTGAATCATGGCGTGAAACGGCCGATTTTTTAAACCCCGTCAACCTCAGTTCCCAACGTATCAGCGACCTGCTGAAATCCATCGGATGCCGGGATAAAGAACGGTTAGACTTTTTCCGCGCCTGGGCCGCCAAACGAGCCGAACACGAATATCTCGCCTTCGACATTGCATCCATTTCCTCGTATTCCCACCGTATAACCCAGATTGAGTACGGATATAACCGGGATGGCGACTCGCTCGGACAAATCAATTTAGGTATGGTGTTCGGACAGACCTCCCTGTTGCCGATTTATTACCAGTTATATCCGGGCAGCATCCACGACGTTAACACGCTACACAACATGATCGAATATACCGAACATCTGAACGTTAAAAAGATACGGTATATCCTGGATAAAGGTTTTTACAGCCAAAAGAACATCATGAATATGCTTAAAAAAAATATCCAGTTTGCCGTAGCCTTGCCTTTTACCACAAGCCTGGCATCGCGCTTGTCTAATGCCGCGCGCCGGAACATCAATCATTCCGCTCATTCGTTTATGTTCAACGGCGATATTCTCTACGCGCAGACAAAATCAATCCGCTACGGTCGCAGTGTGTTAAAGGCTTTCATTTATTATAACGAACGGCAGTATCTGGAAGCGAAAGAAGCGCTGTTGAAAAAAATTCTTGCGCTCGAAACCATCATCCAAGGCAATCAATCCGTCAAAGGAATTGACAATGTGTATCTGAAGTATCTGCTCATCCAAAAAACCAAATCCGGGCTCCACATCAAGCATGATGAGAACGCAATTGAAACGGCATTACGAAATAAAGGATACTTGATTATAGCGAGCAATGCTGTTGATGATGCGCAGGAAGCGCTAGCGCTTTACCGATCCAAGGATTCAATCGAGAAGGCCTTTGACAACCTAAAAAATGAATTGGATTTAAAACGGTTGAGAGTTCATTCCGATATGGCTATGGCAGGCCGCCTATTTATAGCGTTTTTGGCTCTAATTCTGTATTCCTGGATTAGCCGGTGGATGAAGGAAACTACACTAAATCAAAAATGGACCCAAGAAGAATTAATGGTGGAACTGAAGAAACTAAAACGCGTCGAACTTAATCCCAAAAATATATTACTGACTGAATTAACCAAAAACCAAAAATTGATCTTTCAATCATTCCAAATTCCTCTTCCAAAACAGACATAGTTATAAAACATCGGGATTTTAGGTTACAACCCGCTTTTGGAGGTGATCGGGAGTTCGGATTTTTCGATGATAATTTTCT
>JBBIRG010000100.1:0-7685 GCA_037441945.1 Bacteroidota bacterium
AGGCCGATATACCGTCGCCGACGCGATCTACGCACGTTTTCCCGACCGTATGATCAAACTGATCGTCATGATCACGACATTAGTGATATCCACATTTTACCTGATTCCGCAGATGCTCAGCGCGGGACTTTTGTTTGAACTTCTACTCGGGTGGGATTTTCTGATGGTGACCATCGTTGTCGGCTTGTTGATGTGCATCTATATCATATTCGGCGGCATGAAAGCGACGATTTACAATCAGCTGATCCAGGCGCTATTTTTGTTTTTTGCGATGGTGTTCATTGTTGTTCTCGGAATCATTATTTATTTTGACGGAAGCATGCAGAAATTGTTTGATGCCGCCGCGAACATTGTTCCTCCGATCATCGCGTCCAAGAACCCTGAGATCGTAAAAGCGGTTGCCGCGCAAGCCGGTTCACAGACCGTGGAATCCGTCCGCGCCATGATGCCCGACGCTCCTTCCGCCATGACCATCGGTTTGCAGACGCCCAATATCCTTGCCCAGGTAAGCACCGTACTCGCGCTCATATTCGGCACCGCGGGGCTGCCTCATATTCTCATTATGTTTTATACCGTGCCCAGCGCCAAGGCCGCTAAAAAATGCGTGAATGTCGCAATCGTCGGACTGGGTATTTTTTATTTCCTTTCCATCTTCCTCGGTTTTATTACAATGGCGATTGTATACCCGCAATTGGTAGACTGGATGTCGTTGGGCAAGGTAGGAATGGCGGTCAATATGGCTGTGCTGAAAATCAGCGAGCAAATCGGCGGGGAATGGCTGATGTCAATTGCGACGGCCGGAGCCGTTGCCGCCGTATTGAGCACCGCGGCGGGACTGATGATCACTTCTGCTTCCACCATCAGCCATGATTTGTATAAAAACTATATCAACCCCGATGCAACGGAAAAACAGGAACTGAATATCGCCAAAATAACAACGGTTCTGATGTCGGCCGTATCCATTGTTCTGGCAATCGTTTTAAAGAAAGAGAATGTTGCCTGGCTTGTGACGCTGGCTTTTGGAATTGCCGCGAGCGCCATCTTTCCCGTAATGATCTCCAATCTGTGGTGGAAACGGTTTACCCGTCAGGCCGCCATCGCAGGCATGCTGACCGGTTTGATCGTCTCATCGTTTTTTATTATTCTCCTTTTAAGCGGCGTCACGTCTTTCCTCGGATTCTCTACCGTCGGTGGTCCCGGGATTTTTGGTATTACACTTTCGATACTGGCGGTAATTGTCGTATCCTATTTCACAAAAGATACCGGTAAAGACGTTGAAGGTTTTTTTGCCCTGGCGCATAAAATTCAGCACGATGATTAATGGGGTACAACAACCAATCCGGTTCAGCTAAAGCCGGAAACGGCCGTATTTTATTTTCAGATAAATCTATAAGTGAATAACTTATAGATTTATTTTTTTCGTACGGGTTTATCTTATATTCCGGGAAAATGGTTATATATATAACGCAATAATAAAGTTGATATAATTTTTTCTGTTAACAGGAAAGAGCGTGAACTTTTAAGAAAAAAAGGGCATTAAGAAAAAAGTTGGAAGACCAGTCGATAAATCCGGAATCAGTCCTTCAAAACTTCAGGAATGGATCCATCAGGATCGAACACGGAAAGACGCCGTTAAACGCCAATCGCTCATCTTTTTAACCAAAGGAGTGAGCGTTACCGATGTTTGCAATGTTTTAATACCTGACAAGTTAATTTCAAGCTTTTTTTGGCAGAAAATCTAACCGCGAAACGCAAAGAGAAACAAACCCGGAACGCAAAGGACTAATTGTAAAGTGTAAAAATGTAAGGATGGAATAAAAAAGAGTGGTACAATATTTTTAAATATATCTTTGCGGTTAATATCCTTTTTGGTCATGGCTTGTCCGGGTTAGGTATCAACCGCTTCCATTTTTTCAGGACACCGATCCGGCTTAATGTTGATGTTTAAGAAAGCGAATTTAAGTTATTGTACAGATATTTTTTGTCCGTCTGTAATCATACCGATCCAGGAGATAAAAATTCCTTTTTCCTTACAAAAACGTACAACCCCGTCTTTATCCCGCTTTGGCGCAGAAAAAAGCAATCCCCCGGAAGTCTGCGCGTCGCTTAGGATAATCTTTTCCGTACGAGTAACACGCTCGGCCCATTTGATATGATGATTTGCATATTCCAGATTGTTTAAAGTTCCGCCCGGAATAACATCCGCGAGAACAAGCTCCCGGACGCCGCTGAATACCGGCACTTCCGATAAATTGATTTCTGCGCCCAGACGTCCTTTGCCGCACATTTCAATTAAATGACCAAGCAATCCGAAGCCTGTGACATCCGTGCAGGCTGTGACTAGAAAATTTTCCGCTATCGCAAGAATATCGTCGTTCAGGCGCAGCATCGATGCGATGACCTCTTTATACAAATCCTCATCAACAATTTTTCTTTTAATTCCTGTTGTGATAATTCCCGTTCCAAGCGGTTTGGTCAGGAATAACGAATCGCCGGGACGCGCCGTGTGATTGCGCAGAATCTTATCTGGGTGGACGACTCCGGTAACGCACAGTCCGTATTTTGGTTCCGAATCCTCAATGGTATGCCCTCCGGCAATGGATATGCCTGCTTTTTCAGCGACGGACTGCGCGCCCTGAAGAATTTTTTCGAGAATGCTCATTGGCAGGCGTTTTGCTGGAAAGGCGGCAAGATTGAGCGCCCACATGGGTTTTGCTCCCATAGCGTAAACATCGCTCAGTGCGTTGACGGCGGCGATCGCGCCGAAAGTATAAGGATCGTCAACGATCGGCGTGAAAAAATCGACCGTTTGTACAATGGCCGTATCGTCGTTTATTTTGTAAACGGCGGCGTCGTCCGATGTATCCGTTCCAACCAGCAGGTTTGGATCGGCCGGCCTGGGTAATTTTTTTAATATGGATTCGAGGTCCTGCGGGCGCAGTTTACAGGCGCATCCCAGTCCGCGTGTGAACTGGGTTAGCCGGGCAGTTTCAGCTTCAAACTGAACCGTTGGTTCTGAAGCGCCCTTTATTTTCCGGTAAGCCTGAATAACCGAATCGGCCGCTATCCTGACGTCATCAGCAGCGCTTGGTTGTCCCGTAGAAAAACGGATTGTTCCCAGGGCGGCCTCATCGGGAACGCCCATCGCGCGAAGAACGGATGAAGCCACAACGGAATCGCTGTGACAGGCGGCTCCCGCCGATGCGGCGATTTTATCCTGGAGCGCGTCTAAAAGCGTGTTCGCGTCTGTGCCGGGAAAAGACACACTCAACGTATTCGGCAAGCGGCGTTCGGGATGTCCGTTGATAAGGATTTCCGGAATCGCTTTCCTTAACAGGTCTTCAAGCTGATCCCGCGTTTTCCGCATATTCCCGGCAGCATCCGGAAGATGCCGCGTCATCCATTCGGCGGCGGCGCCAAGTCCGGTGATTTCCAGAACATTCTCCGTTCCGGCTCTCAGATTGAACTCGTGCGATGCGCCGTGTATCAGCTTATCAATTTGAACGCCCGTGCGGATATAAAGCGCGCCGATGCCTTTCGGAGCGTACAGTTTGTGCCCGGCTATCGTCAGCAGGTCAATCCCTAAATTATCAACCGTAACCGGAATTTTTCCGATCGATTGAGCGGCGTCGGTATGAAAAGGAATGCCAAAGGCTTTGGCGATTTTCGATAATTCAGCGATCGGCTGAATGGTTCCCACTTCATTGTTGGCGTGCATGACGGATATCAATATAGTCCGGGATGTAATCGCTTTTTCAAGATCGTCCGGATCAACCATTCCGAAACCGTCCACCGGCAGATACGTCGCCGTAAAACCGTTCTGTTCAAGATATCGGCAAACTTCAGTAACCGCAGGATGTTCTACGGATGATGTAATGATATGATTACCCTGATTCCTCCTGGCGGAGCTGATTCCTTTTATGGCCAGATTATTCGATTCGGTACCGCCGCTGGTAAAAAGAATTTCTTCCGGGCGGCAGCCGATTAAACCCGCTATCTGACCTCGCGCCCGGGTAATAGCGGCTTTCGTCTGTATTCCGTACCGGTGCGCGCTGGAGGGGTTTCCGTAAAAACTCTCCAGATAAGGTTTCATGGCGGTGATGACTTCAGGAAGCAGCGGCGTCGTCGCGTTGTAATCAAGATATATCGGTTGCATGGGTTGAATTTATTATACTAATAGTTTCATAATTAAAACGACAATCATTAAAACATACATTTGTTAATCGATTCAAACCCCATCAATTCGCGTTGAGCGCAGAAAAAAAATGATAATACAAGATTTCTCTCCGCCTTCCTTCGACGCATCTCAGGACAAGTCGGCGGCTCGAAATGACACGGTAATGGGTCATTTAAACAGAGCTTTGCTATATTATGAATGAACGCCCACCCCCTGTGTCATTTCGATCCCGACTTGTCGGGAGAGAAATCTTGCATTGATTGTTGACTCGTGGTCTTCTGATGGCAACAACATGGCGCCGTCGAATCATGAATTGTTATATCGATAATGTTATTATTATTTTGAGACCTTTAACAAATAAAAAACTTCATCCTTCGATGTCGCTCAGGATGAAGTTTTGTCGGATAATTTATTTTTTATTCGATACCGGCAAGATGCTTCATGAACTGAACGCGTTCGTAGGCCCCAGGATTGTCAACTTTGTTCAGGCTCATCTTGCCGCGGAAATCATCGATGGTTTTGTACTGATGCGCGGCCATCCACGATTCGATATCCTTTAACATGACCGGAAGGTACTCGACGCCGTTTTTATAAAGCGTGGAGCATACCTGAATTGCTTTTGCCCCAGCCAGAAGCAGTTTGATGACGCCGTGTCCGTCATGCGCGCCTGTGGAAGCGGCAAGATCAATTTCTACGCGGCTGGACAGAAGCGCCAACCATCGCAGCGGAATTGAAATATCGGACGGCGCGCTGTAGATGTTGCTCGCGGTTACCTGATAGGTATCGATGTCAATATCCGGAGAGAAGAAACGGTTAAAAAGCACCATCCCTTGTATTCCCGTCCACGACATTTTCTGGATGGTATGAGCGAGTGCGGAAAAGTGATAACTGATCTTGACCGCGATCGGGATGGTTATGTGTTTTTTTACTTCACTGATCACATCAAAATACACCTGCTCGTTCTGTTCGCTGTTCTTGTAAGGACTCGAGGACATGACAAAAATATTCAGTTCCAGCGCGTCCGCTCCGGCGTCCTGGATGCGCTTCGCAAACACGGTCCACTCGGAAGCCGACATGCAGTTGATACTGGCGATGACCGGGATGGACACTGAATTCCTGGTGTTTTTAATCAGGTCGAGGTATTCGGCGATCTTGTGTTCCTGCGTGTAATTTTTAATGTAATCTTCCGCCTCGGGATAAATCGCGGGTGTTTCGCTCTGGCTTACGAGTGAATTGATTTCATAGCGAATCTGTTCCTCGAACAGTGACTTCAGAACAACCGCTCCGGCACCGTTCGATTCTAATTTTTTTATGTTGTCAACGGACTTGGTCAATCCGGAACTGCCAACGATGATGGGATTCCTTAATTTCAGTCCTAAGTACGTTGTCGATAAATTAGGCATGGTTTCTCCTGGTTTTGGTCCTTGTTCACAAAAAAAAAGATAATCTTTTTTATCAATAAATCAAACGAGAAATATTTTTTAAAATGGCGGGAGTATGTGGGAATCGAACCCTACCATTCCCCGGTATCAGGGAATCAGCGGTTTTGAAGACCGTGAGAGCCACCAGGCCGCCCTATACTCCCGGAATAATTGACTAAATGTATATGACTCCATCGTTGTTTTCAAGTGAAAGATAAAAAATAATCGTTCGTGATTATTTCAATGAACTGTTTGCGCGCGATAATATTTCTTATTAAATTTCTGTTTTTAGAAAAGTAAATAAAAATAACTTACAGCCTTATTCCTCATCATAAATGAAAGGCAAACACGAGGGCGATGATATTGCATAAACAGCGGACGGCTTTAGAGTATTCCGATGTACCCGAGGAGGAGTGTTTTCCGGGAATGTAAAAAACCTAGTCAGGGCTTGCGCGGTATGCCGGACAAATATTCACGTCATCGACGGCGATTTGCCGGATCCCGTACTGCCGCTGATTCCCGGCCATGAAATCGTCAGTGAAGTTATGGAAGTTGCCGATGATGTTCGTTCATTTAAACCCGGCGATATTGTCGGAGTTCCCTGGTTAGGATGGACATGCGAACAACGCTTTTATTTTATAAACGGGAAGGAAAACCTCTGTGACAACGCGAGATTTACGGGATATCATATCAACGGAGGTTACGCGGAAATGACCGTCGCGGACTGGCGGATTGTTTTCCCATAAATTCCCGCATACCCTCTGAAAACGCCGCTCCGCTGCTGTGCGCCGGATTTATCGGATACCGTTCCTACCGGATGGCCGGCGATGCCCGTATTATAGTATTGTACGGATTTGGCGCCGCCGCTCATATCATATTACAAATTGCGCTTCAGCACAATAAAACGGTTTTTGCTTTTACAAAACCGCAAGACGCCGAAAGCAGTAAATTAGCTTTGTCTCTTGGCGTTCACTGGGTCGGTTCGGTTACCGATACTCCTCTCCTGAACAGCAGGATGCGGCGATCCTGTTCGCCCCGGCGGGTGAACTGGCGCCCGCGGTATTATCGCACACGCGCTAGGGAGGAATCGTTGTATGCGGCGGAATTCACATGACCGATATTCCTTCTTTCCCTTATCGTCTTCTGGGGCAGGAACGCAGGATTATATCCGTCGCCAATCTTACGCGCCAGGACGGACTGGAATTCCTAAAACCGATTTCCGCTAACCCTTTGCATACAACAGTTACAACATTCCACTGCATGAAGCCAACGACGCTATCAATCGCCTGCGTCATGGCCGTTTGCAGGGCGCCGTCGTTTTGAAGCCGTAAAATATTCGTAAAAAAAAAAGGTCCCGGATATTTCCGGAACCTTATTAGGAATCGTCAGGTTAATCGTTATACAACGCCCTGATCCATCATCGCGTCGGCGACCTTGAGGAATCCGGCGATATTGGCGCCATTGACATAATTGCCCGGGGTGCCGAATCGTTCAGACGCTTCCGAGCAGGATTTATGAATGGCTTTCATGATCATCTGCAGGCGGTTATCAACTTCTTCGCGCGTCCAGCTGAGGCGCATGCTGTTCTGGGTCATTTCCAGTCCGGAAGTGGATACGCCGCCGGCGTTTGCCGCTTTGCCCGGGCCGTACAGGATTTTCGCGTTGATAAATTGCTCAACGCCTGCAGGAACGGTCGGCATGTTGGCGCCCTCAGAAATAACAAATACGCCGTTCTTCAACAGGTTGGCGGCGTCTTTGGCGTTAATTTCATTTTGAGTGGCGCTCGGGAACGCGCAATGGGCTTTATGATCCCATAGCGGGTTATAATCGGCTTTCGGATCGATTTCTTTATACACGGCCGATTTAAATTTATCGGCGTATTCTTTAATACGTCCGCGGCGGATATTTTTCAGATCCTTGACATACGCCAGTTTTTCTTTATCGATTCCGGCTTCATCATAAATGTAACCGTTAGAATCTGACAACGTAACGGGTTTGGCGCCGAGCATCAGAAGTTTTTCGCAGGTGTACTGGGATACATTCCCGCTTCCGGATACCAGACAAACTTTGCCTTCCAGCGTCTGACT
>JBBIRG010000101.1:0-3290 GCA_037441945.1 Bacteroidota bacterium
AACCGGTAGCCGCTGTTAAAACCTGATAACAGTTCCTGTCCATACGAATCAGTCCCTTATCGGTACCGACCCAGATCACCCCTTCCGGTGTTATTTCAATACAGCGGACGTTATTCGAAGCGAAACCTTTTTCAAGATTATACAATTGTCTGACGGTGTCCCGCAGGATGATATAAAGTCCGTTGCTTGTAGCGACATACATGGAACCGTCCGGATGGAATCTGATATCACGAATTTCACCCTTGAGTTCCTTATTGATCGGAAGCGGGATTAAATGCTTTTCTTCCTGAATGATCACAAAAATACCGTCACCGGCTGTCGCAACATAAACCGTATCCTCCCGGAAAATGACCGATCGGATTTCAGACGGCGCTTTATAAATCATTTCCTGACTCTGGATCATCATCGTCATGACGAATATCATTCCGATCATTGCCCAAAATGTTACGGTCTTCATAATGTCCCTCGTGATATGTTTACTTTATTGATAGTCTCCTGTGATCTGGAATGCACTCCAGTAAAAAGGATGTTCATAGCCTTTGGTTGATTTCAGGTTAAGCTGTGCCTGACGCAGTGAGCCGGGTTTATCGGTCATATTCAGGTTTTTGTAGAGCATGATCATCAGTTTCGCGGTGGATACATCGCTGACCTGCCACAGACTGGTCAGAACACTGGGCGTCCCTGCATAAATAAAAGCCCGGCTGAAGCCGATGAGTTCATCGCCCTTTATGAGTTTGGCCAGTCCGGTTTCGCAGGCAGAGAGAACCACCATCTGCGTTCTCGGAAGCGGACAGGCGAATAATTCCTTTACGGTCAGGTTCCCTTTGACTTCAGATTCGCCACTGAGAATCAGGGCTGATTTCAAGGGTTCATTGATGTCAAACACGCCGTGACAGGCGAAATGGATAATGTCATAATTCTTACCCCGGTTCAGGAACGCTCCTTTTGTGGCCTGATCGCGTGTCAATATTTCCTTCAGAGTAAACATATCTCCGATGGTGCGAACTTCATTTTCCGCTTCCTGTAACCACGCGAATTTCGGCGCATCGGGATTACCCAATCCCAGAAAAGAAAGCGCCGCCAGATCGCTTCCTGATTTTTTTCTTTTCTGAACGATATACCTCAGCAGGCTTGCGCTGGGCAGCGTGGTTAACGCAAAACGGTCAATCAGATACCGGTCACTTTCATCCATCAGGGCGGCAAAAGGAATGTAGTGCAACTGTTCATGCGGAATCATGATCAGCCGGTCTGTTTGGATAGAACCAATCACCGGGTGGATTAAAATACGGTAAAGGGATTTCGCGCTTGCTCGGTGTTTCTGCGAACGGGGGTTTTGGAGTTCTTGCCTGAAATTCTGAACCATGGCAAGCATTCGGAAATTTGAGATCTCGACCCGGACGCAATGAGCCGTCATGCGGTTGACAACAAAAATAAAAAGAAATCCCGGAGCAATATAATATTCCAGTATGGTTTGATTCTCCGAGATCAACGCCTGCAAGCTGTCGATGGAAAAAGGGGTTACGGTGACCAGGGAAGACACTTCTTCACCGCTTCGGCTGATCTTATCCATTAGTTTTTTCCGCGCATCCAGTAAAAGGCTGAGGTCCTGCGTACCCGTTTTTTCTGACACTTCTTTTTCCTGTTCCGAAATCAACAAATCGATGGAGTCCAGCCTCTGGAGTTCCGCGGTTCGGTGAAGGGATTTAATGAAACGCGACCCTAGCATATCGAGAAAAGTTCGGGACCGTGAACGTTCCGCCAGTTCAAAAGCCTCGCCGAAACGCTGCTGGCTGTACAAAAGCGAGATCGCATCTGCGTATAGAAACGATTTGTCTTTAAAGAAACCTATTCTGAAATCTTCGCTCTGCAGCATGTTACGCTGGTTCTCGACAAGGTCAATCGCTTTCCGGTATTCTTTAATCGCCTCATCATGATCCCCCTTTTTTTCATGGACCTTAGCCAACTCGTATTTAATTTGCCACCCAAGAGTGCTTCCCCGCCGTGAATGGGTAAGGCTGTCGGCCGTTATGAGACAGCGTTCCGATTCACCGAACTGTCGCAAAATGCGGTAAGTCTGTCCCAAATAGGTAAGCGCCGTGATTTCTCCGTTAAAATCCCCGATATCTCTTTTTATTTCCAAAGCGGCTTTGAATAAAGACAGTGCGGTATCCGGTTTTATTCAGCCGTATGGGTTCGATGCCTGCGCTTCAGAATCCGCCATGCTGCTGAGTATGATGCCCAGATAAATAAGATCGTTTGATAATCCCCTTCGATCCCCTATTCCCCGCCTGATACTTACGGCTTCTTCCACGGCTTGCTGCGCTTTGAGAAAATCCGATCTTCTCCAGTAAATGTTACCGCTAATGGACAAATCCGCCGCAAGCCCCCGCCAGTCCCGAATTTCTCTTTCTACCTGAATAGCCTGGTTCAGATAGATAAGCGCCGTATCAAAGTCATTCATATCCCGATAAACCAAACCTAGATTGGTCAGTACTTGCCCAAGGGATTCACGCAATTTAACCGATTGAAATAACCGAAATGCTTCCCGGTAGGACTCCAGCGCTTTCTGAAATTGTCCCCGGTTGTGCTGTATTACACCCGTATTCATCATGATATCCGCCATTCCATCTTTCACCTGCAGCGATTCATATAAATCGAACGCTTTTTTATAATAGTCTTCTGCCTGTTCGGTGTGACCCATATGGTCGTATGCAACGCCGAGATTGGTATATGCTTTTGCCAGTCCTCTCGGTTCGCTGTATCTTTGTTTTATCCCTGAGGCTTCCAGCAGATTTTGTTCTGAGGCTCTGTAGTTGCCGAGTTGTAGATTTGCAATCCCCGAACCTAGGCGGGCTTGTCCGTAGCCCGCGGTGTCGGATACCTCCAGAAAAAGCCCTGCCGCTTCCTCAAACGTTTCCAGTGCAGGAATCAGCTTCGCCTGGCGTTGTTTCATTCCGGCGAAATGAATCAGCGTTTGTGCGGTTTCTTTCTTATCCCCAAGCTTGCGGACAGATTCAAGAACTGATTCCATCAGGCTGTCCGCCCGGTTGTATTGCAATCGGTCGGCCCAGTAATAAGCAAGAGATATTTCGGCCGAGGAACGGTTTTTTAGGTCGCCTCCGCTTCCGGCCAATTCTTTTTGTTTTTCCAAAATGATTAAATAGTTGCCGTAATCCTGCAGAAGTTTATAAGTCATGGCCAGATTATTAAGCAGGGCAATGGCAGCCTTGGTTTCACCGAGGGTCTCAAATCCCTTCAGCGACGACAGCCATGACGCTGCAGCCGAATCA
>JBBIRG010000101.1:3304-7626 GCA_037441945.1 Bacteroidota bacterium
AAACGACTACCAAGTTTAAACAATGAATCTGATTCCAGAAACAATTGCCTTTTAGAATTGGCATTCTCCTGTGTTTTAGTTTCCGAAATGAATCCGAACAAGACAAATAAAATACAAAAGATAAATATTTGTGTACGCAAGGTATTGTATCCTTTTTTATGTTACAACAAACAAGAACCGAGTCTTGAATAAAATGAAAAACCCTATCCTAACTTGAATATAAGAAATTTTGATAACGGAATCAAATCCTAACTTAGCCGGAACAAGCTTAAAGATTTATATAATAAAAGCGACAACCTTCCGGTCATCGCTTTTTTTATTTCAGTTAAATTTGCCAAGTCTTGAAGACTTGGCAAATTTATTTACATCCAGCCCACCGATAACGCCATAAAATAATTCCTCGGTAGACCAGGTTCTAAGAATATCGGTTTTTTATTCGCGTCCAGATCCGGATTGATGAAAGCCGACGCGGCATATTTCCGGTTCAGAATATTGTTTACCCCGGCGAAACCGCTTACAAAAAAATGTTCCGCGATCCGGTAAGGTTTCGCGAATCCGACAGTAGCGTTGAATACTTTGTACTGAGGCACTTCAGTTGTATTCGCGTCGTCGGCGAAATATTTCCCGACGCCCTGAACCGTGAATTCGGCATAACCGTATTTGAAAAATTCCGGTGAATAACGGAAACTGACGGAATAAAAATAATCCGGCAGGCCGGCGACCTTATTCTGCCCGTAATCGGCGTAATGTCCGGTCAGATTCTTGTTATAATGCACCGAATCGATCTTGTATTCCAGATATTTGTTATTCGCGTAAGAAAAAGCCGACCTTAAAGACAGCCCGTGACTCATTTTAACATCGGTACTGAGTTCAAGGCCCATCCGTCGTGTTTTTCCGGCAGTAAAATAAAAACGTCCGCCACGGTATGGGATGATGTCGTCCGTGACCTGGATGAGGTACAGCGCTGCATCGTAGGCCAGCGACCGGAAGAACGAACCGTTATCGTTCACGAATACCTGTTTCGTGCCGATCTCAAACGTCGTTGAGCGGATCGGATCGAGCAGTGGATTAATCGCGTAAATCGTATCCTGCCCGAACGTAGACGCCGGATCGGTCTCGTTCCCCGCCGGAACCTCAATACCGCCGCCGATATTCGCGTACACGCTTTGCGCCGGCGAAAAACGGTACGTTACGCCGGCTTTGGGAATCCATGCGGTAAAGGATTTCATTTGAAGACCCAGTTTCGGATTGATGTAATTTTCTGAAAAATATTTCACCTCATCGCGCCTTAAGCCGAGAATCACTGATGTACGTTCAAAAAAAACGATTTCGTCCTGAATGAACAAACCAAGATTCCGGGCGCCTTCTCGCTTGTTGGTGCTCAGCGTGTTTCCGCGCTTACCCTCAGCGGTAAGATTATAAAATAAAATTGCGCCGTCCTGATAAGCGCCGTCAAGTCCGGCGATCAGCATGTTTTTCGTTTTATCATTGATGATCCAGTGATTTTTGTACATCGCGTGTCCGCCAAAATGATAGCGCGTGAAATCACGGAATGTATTCCGCTCCGATCGTTGCAGATATTTCGGATTCACGTAACTGCCGGCGGAAAATCCGTGCATATCGTTCACGTCATGGTCCAACGTAAAACCGATCGCGCCGATCCGGTTGAACCGGTGTTCTTTACGGGATAAATACGCCGGATTGGCGATTTTCGCCGCCGTATCGAACTGAGCCTGCGAAAGCGGTCCGGGGACATTGAAGAAATTCCTCGCGAACGATCCGTACACGCCGAGTTTCGTCGCAGCGGCGAGTTCCGAAACCACGCTGAAATTCACCAGCGTCCTTTCGCTGCTGGAATGCTTTCGCCAGCCGTCAAAATTGCTGTTGACAACTGACGCGTGGATGCGTGTATTTTCAAACCGTGTCGCTGTCTGGAAAGTGTATTCGCGCATACCGAAACTTCCGGCCTTGAATTGTGTTTTTATAAAATGGTCCTCGAACTCCGGGATGGTGCTGACGTGGATCACGCCACCTCCCGCGTTGCCCCAGACCGCCGATGCATTCGACCGAACAATCTCCATGCGGGACGCGACGCACGGATCAATCAAATCGAACGACGTCCGCCCGTCGGGCTCGGTCTGCGGAATGCCGTCGAGTATAACGCGGATGCCGCGCGAGGTTCCCGCGTTGGATCGGTCGCCCGCGCCGCGCGCGCCGAACCCGCGAATCGTGATCCGGATATCCTGATTCCCAAAGCGCGACTGCGCCAGCACGCCCGGAACCGACGACAGCGCCTCGTTCAGCCCGTAACCGCGGAATTCCGTGATCTTCGACTGCTCCAGAACCGTCACCGCCATCGGAACCTCAATCACCGGCTCGGCGATGCGCGTGGATATGATCGTTACACCTGGCAAATGATACGCGACCGAATCCTTCGGCACCAGCTTAATATCTTTTTTTACCTGCGCATGCGCCATGGCGACCGCTAGAACGTTGACGCATAATAAAAGAATAAATTGTTTCATATCTTTTTCAGTTTGTTGATTTTTAATAGTCTAATTGATATTCATGTCCAGCTACCCGATTGGGTTTGTTTGCGTATGCATGACCATAAACCCAAAGCTTGCATTTACAGTTCAACGGGCAACATGAAGCATGATGGTTTTTTCAATGTACGCGGAAGGAACGGTTACGATTCAGGAGGATGAAAAATCGGCCTTATGCAAGACGGCAATAACGTGGGCTTCCCGGACGTTATAAAAAACCAAGGCCTTGAAGGCAGAAATAATAGTTGTGTTGAATCCGTCAGATGATAAACTAATTGAAGCGCTTTTGATTTCAGGAACGATTTCCCTTTTTTCACGCCGTCCCGTTTAACTTCTTCCTGAAATACAAATTCTTTGTCCGATCCCCGTTCGGATGATTTGTAATAATAAAAAATATCCTCGTCAACATCGAGGATATCCATGTAAAGAACAATTTTATGAGGTGAGAGAAGAATATAAAAATAGACCTGCGGATTCGTGCACAGCAGGAGCCATACGCCGACAATCAAACTGACGATCAGTCCCGGCAGGCGGAATGATTTGCGTCCCGGTATGCGCATGTTAATACCCGGAAAACGCGTTAACGTCAATCATATCCGGAGTTTTTTCAGGTCTTCTTTCATACGGGCCAGATCGTTGATCCAGTCCTCAATATCCTGCTCGTGTTCGAGTTCTTCGTTGAGGATGTTTGTCGCCATCTGATGCGTCGCATGATCTTTGCCGGCGGTGAAATCGGCGAGTTCCTGATATCGCTGGATGGCGCAGCGTTCGCCTTTGAGATTTTGCTGGAGAATGACCTCGATGTAGGGATCGTTCGGCTCGTCGTAATCGCAGCGGCTGAGCTTCGACCATTGAGCCGGATTCAGCACAGGCGTTCCACCAATCTGGATAATCCGGTTCACGACCAGCACCGCGTGATTTAGTTCTTGCGTCGCGTGCAGCAGCAGTTCCGGCTCGACCTCGCTGCGCATCGGGCCTTCCATGACCCGCGCGCCGATCCAGTACTGGTAATACGCCAGCCATTCCTCGCTCAATGCGGCGTTAAGAATGTCGGTCAGTTTTTTTACATCGAGATTCAGAATTTCAACAGCTCGTTTTCCCATAAAAGTAACCCTTTAATAAATGATAAACAGACGACATCCGTTCATCATAAGCTAATCAGATTACTTTTTAAAATCAAGCGGGAAAACGGGACAGGTGTTAAACAAAATCACATCATCGCTTTTTGCAGAGCGGACTCGAAAGCGGATTTGCTGTGCTTGCCGATCATTTGCTGAACGACGAGGCCATTTTTATCCACGATCAGGGTATGCGGAATGGAAGAAACCTTGAACTGCTCGAGAAAATCACGGTTGGCGAACCAGACCGGATAATCGATTTTCAGGTTGGATTTCAGCGCGCTAGTTACGTCGTCAATTTTCGCGTCCACTGAGACGCCAAGAATGACGACATTTTTATCCTGATAGGCGTGGTGCAGTTCGTTCAGATCGGGAATTTCCTTCACGCAAGGCGGGCACCAGGTGGCCCAGATATTCAGCAGGACCGTCTTGCCGCGGAACTGGGAAAATTTCATTTCGTTGCCGTTCAAATCACTGACCGTAAAATCAAACGCGCCGCTGATCTCCGGCGTTTTCTGGCAGGCCGTTAAAGTTATCAGAATCAGGATTAACCATCCGGTTTTTTTCATCTTTTTTGTTCCCTATTTGGCATTTCGTCCATTTCAGTTATTATAATATAATATTGAACGGAATATTCCGAATGTTTTTTAAATTTGTC
>JBBIRG010000102.1:0-1371 GCA_037441945.1 Bacteroidota bacterium
TAAATTTTCGTGACGACGCCGGCTCCGACGGTTCTTCCGCCTTCGCGGATGGCGAACCGGAGGCCTTCTTCCATCGCGATCGGGGAAATCAGTTCCACGTCGATGTTCGTGTTGTCGCCCGGCATGATCATCTCGACGCCTTCCTGCATCTTGATGACGCCCGTGACGTCCGTCGTGCGGAAATAGAACTGCGGGCGGTATCCGTTGAAGAACGGCGTATGGCGTCCGCCTTCGTCCTTGGTCAGAACGTACACTTCGGCTTTGAACACCGTGTGCGGCGTGATCGAACCCGGCGCAGCGATCACCATGCCGCGTTCCAACTCGTTCTTGTCAACGCCGCGCAGCAGAAGCCCGACGTTATCGCCCGCCATACCTTCGTCGAGAATCTTCTGAAACATTTCTACGCCTGTGCAGACCGTGTCTTTGTGCAGGCCCAGACCGATGATCTCAACCTTGTCGTTCACCTTGACTTTACCTCGTTCCACGCGTCCGGTGCCTACCGTGCCGCGTCCCTGGATCGAAAACACGTCTTCGATCGGCATCAGGAACGGCTTGTCCACTTCGCGGACCGGCGTCGGGAAATAAGCGTCCACCGCGTTCATCAGGTTCATGATGCACTCATTCGCTTTCGCGTCGGTGTAATTGTTCAGCGCGTTGAGAGCCGAACCGCGGATGATCGGTATTTCGTCGCCGGGAAAATTGTATTTCTTCAGAAGATCGCGCACTTCGAGTTCCACTAAGTCGAGCAGTTCGGGATCGTCCACCATGTCGACCTTGTTCAGGAACACCACCATGGCCGGAACGCCGACCTGGCGGGCTAAAAGAATGTGTTCGCGGGTCTGCGGCATCGGGCCGTCGGCGGCCGAGACAACGAGGATCGCGCCGTCCATCTGCGCCGCGCCGGTGATCATGTTCTTGACGTAGTCGGCGTGACCCGGACAGTCGACGTGCGCGTAATGGCGTTTTTCAGTCTCATATTCCACGTGCGCCGTGTTGATCGTGATTCCGCGCGCTTTTTCTTCCGGCGCGTTGTCGATCGAATCAAACGAACGCTGTTTCGCGAAACCCTTCTGCGCTAACACCATCGTAATCGCCGCCGTCAGCGTGGTCTTGCCGTGATCCACATGACCGATCGTGCCGATGTTGATGTGGGGCTTGGTGCGTTGAAATTTCTCTTTCGCCATGGTGTAACCTCCAAAATGTTTCCCCTTCGCAGGGGCTTGGAATATGAGTTAATAGTTAACTGTTTAGTTTCGTATCTTTTCTAATAATTGTTCTTCAATATTTTTCGGCACCGGACTGTAATGATCGAACTGCATTGAATAAATCGCGCGTCCCTGCGTCGCGGACCGGAGTACCGTCGAATAGCCG
>JBBIRG010000102.1:1391-4153 GCA_037441945.1 Bacteroidota bacterium
ACGACATGCGCGTCCTTCCGCTGGGACATTCCGCGGATCTGCCCGCGCCTTGAATTCAGGTCGCCCATGACCGATCCAAGGTAATCCTCGGGAACGACCACTTCGACATGCATTACCGGTTCAAGAATGATCGGGCCGGCTTTTTTCACCGCCGCCTGCAAAGCGATCGAGCCCGCTATCTTGAAAGCCATTTCGCTGGAATCGACGTCATGATACGAACCGTCAAACAGCTTCGCTTTGATGTCTTCCAGCGGGTAACCTGCGATCACGCCGCTTTTCATAGCTTCCTTGATCCCTTCCTCGACGGGCTTGATATATTCCTTCGGAATTACGCCGCCGACGATCGCGTTCGTAAACTCAAAACCTTTTCCGCGTTCATTCGGTTCGATCTCAATCCACACATGCCCGTATTGTCCGCGTCCGCCGGACTGTCGGACAAACTTGCCTTCCGTCTCGACTTTCTTTGTGATACCCTCTTTGTAGGCCACCTGCGGCTTGCCGACATTCGCTTCCACCTTGAATTCGCGGAACATGCGGTCGACAATGATTTCCAGGTGAAGCTCGCCCATGCCCTTGATGATCGTCTGTCCGGTTTCCTCATTGCTGGTAACCTGGAACGTCGGATCTTCTTCGGCTAACTTGCTGAGGGATTCACCTAATTTTTCCTGGTCCGCTTTGGTCTTCGGCTCGATGGCGACTTCGATAACCGGTTCCGGGAAATCCATTTTTTCCAGCAGAATGCGGTCGTCTTCGGCTGCGAGAGTGTCGCCGGTTTTGGTAAACTTGAGCCCGACGACGCCGCAGATATCGCCTGCATAACAGGCGTCAATGTCTTCGCGGCGGTTCGCGTGCATCTGCAGAACCCGTCCGATGCGTTCTTTTCTTCCGTTGACCATATTATAAATATACGAACCGGCCGTCAGAACGCCGGAGTAAACGCGGACAAACGTCAGTTTACCGACATAGGGATCGGTCATAATCTTGAATGCCAGGCCGACAAACGATTCGCCGTCGCTGATCTTGCGTTCGATAACTTTATTTTTGTCGTCAGGATCATGGCCTTGTATGGTTCCGGTCTCGACGGGATTCGGCAGAAATTCGATTACGGCGTCGAGCAACTGCTGAACGCCTTTGTTCTTGAACGAGGAACCGCACAGAACCGGCGTGATTTTGCATTGGATGGTTCCTTTTCGAAGAGCCGCAACGATCGCATCATTGGGCGCATCCTTGCCTTCAAGGTACTTTTCCATGATGACGTCGTCGAAATCGGCGGCATGTTCGATCATTTTCGTCCGCAGTTCACGGGCTTTGGCTTTCAGGTCTTTGGGAATCTCCACTTCCTCGAAGTTCTTGCCCTGGGTCGAATCGTCAAACACGTAAGCCTTCATTTTAATCAGATCGATTGTGCCGTTGAACAGGTCGCCTTCGCCCATGGGAATCAGCACCGGAACGGGCGTTGCGCCCAGCCGCTCCGACATCATGGCGACAACATGAAAAAAATCGGCGCCGATACGGTCCATTTTGTTGACAAACGCGATGCGCGGCACGCCGTACTTATCGGCCTGACGCCAGACGGTTTCCGACTGGGGTTCCACGCCGCCGACGCCGCAAAACAGCGCGATCGCGCCGTCCAGCACGCGGAGCGAACGTTCGACTTCCGCGGTAAAATCAACATGCCCCGGCGTGTCAATAATATTGACCCGGTGGGCGTCCCAGAAACAGGTCGTCGCGGCGGAGGTAATGGTAATGCCTCGTTCTTTTTCCTGCTCCATCCAGTCCATGGTTGCCGCGCCGTCATGCACCTCTCCGATCCGGTGGGTGACGCCGGTATAATACAGGATGCGCTCTGTCGTCGTGGTTTTACCCGCGTCGATGTGCGCCATGATTCCTATATTGCGCGTGCGTTCTAATGGATACAGCCTGGGCATAAATTTATCGTATCGTTTTCGTTTGTCTTTTCTTAAATATTACCAGCGGAAATGAGCGAACGCCTTGTTGGCTTCGGCCATTTTATGGACGTCTTCGCGTTTCTTGACCGCTGAGCCTTCGTTGTTGGATGCGGCGACGATTTCATCGCTTAATTTAATGGCCATACTTTTGCCGGCGCGTTGGCGGGAATAACTGATCAGCCAGCGAATCGCCAGAGTCTGACGGCGTTCGGCGCGGACTTCAACCGGAACCTGATAGTTGGCGCCCCCAACGCGGCGTGAACGGACTTCCAGAACCGGAGCGATGTTGCGGATAGCCTTTTCCAGAACTTCCAGACCGTTCAGGTTTGTTTTCTTCGCCGCGATTTCCATGGCGTCGTATAATATCTTTTCCGCGACTCCCCGCTTTCCCTGCCACATGATCATATTGATGATCTTAGTTACCAGAAGGCTGTTGTAGTTTGGATCTTCCGGTATTCTGCGTTTCTGTGCTCTTCTTCGTCTTGCCATTGTGTCCTCTATTTCAAAAAGTCACTTTGCTTGTTTCGTTAATCGTTTATAATGAAGTATAAACTTACTTCGCGGCTTCTTTTTGTTTCTTTGCGCCGTACTTGGAACGTCCTTTTTTCCGGTTCTGCACGCCCTGCGTATCCAACGTCCCGCGGATGATGTGATACCGGACGCCCGGAAGGTCTTTTACGCGGCCCCCCCGGATCATTACGATCGAATGTTCCTGGAGATTATGACCTTCGCCGGGAATGTACGCGGTCACCTCGATCTTATTGGTCAGGCGGACGCGGGCTACCTTGCGGAGAGCCGAATTCGGCTTTTTGG
>JBBIRG010000102.1:4166-4903 GCA_037441945.1 Bacteroidota bacterium
GCGTTGTGTAAACGCGTGTGCAAACGCCGCGGCGCTGGGGACAAGACTGCAGCGCGGGCGACTTGGTCTTCCATACCTTGGGGGTACGTCCTTTTCTTACTAATTGCTGAATCGTAGGCATTCTTTTTCCCTGATTAGTAATTATGTTGTAAACAAAAATTTTTAATTCAAAAAAACTGTAGTCTCTATTATCATTGCCTGATCAGTTCTAAGACTGTCAGGTTGAGTATCAATGAAAGAGGAACGCATTATAATGGATACAATTAAAAAAGTCAAGAAAAATATGAACTTTAGAGTTTTTTTTTTATTTTCGGGATTACAGGAAAAATTTCCCGTTTTATGGATTTTTACCGATGACCAGCGGTAAGCTTTTTTTCAGCCATTCTGCCCGGTTCGTGTACAGACGGGTAACTTTTGACTTCAGCGCCTTGCTCAGCGCCCGATCCGAATCGATCATCCCGAGCCCGGTAATAAGTCCGGCATCGCGCGCGCGGTCAATCATCCTTGCCGAAAAAAGCCAGGTCTGCCCTGAAATTTCTTCAATCCCGTGATCAACGCACCATCGAATATGCCGCTGCGTCACCCAGGGTGAAAACTTCGGTTCTGTCGCCGTTGCGATGAGATTGCTGTACACCGCCTGATAATCGCGTTTGACCATTAGCAACGCTTCGGGATTAAACGAAATGATCTTGATCCGCTCGCTATCCGGCCAGTAGGGTTTGCCGGCAAGACGGGCG
>JBBIRG010000102.1:4913-7617 GCA_037441945.1 Bacteroidota bacterium
CCTGCCAGGGCGAATGGGATTTTATTTCGGCTGTGAAAATTTTTTTCGGAAATGCCTCCATCAATTCATCAAGCGCTGGAATATCCGGATCGATGGATTTCATCTGATTCAGGGTAACGGAATGGATTTTCACCCGACTACCGGGGACTTTCAGATATTCGTCATGATATACGACGATTTCCCCGTCGGCGGTTAACGCAAGATCGAGTTCAACCTCATCGCAACCGTAGGCAAAGGCGCTGGCAAATGAGGCCAGCGTATTTTCCTTGAGTCCGGAGGACGATACGCCGGCGCCTGACCCGCGATGTCCGATGATTGTAATTTTTTCCGGCACGAATTATTCTCTCTGATAAAATTTACCGTACCAGCATCATTTTATGTGTTTTTGAAAATTTTCCGCATTCCAGCCGGTATAAATAAACTCCGGAACCGACCGCTTGTCCGCTGTTGTTTTTTCCGTCCCATTTAACGGTCTGCTGGCCGGCATTCTGCGCGGCATTCACCAGCGCGCGGACTTCCTGGCCGAGTGTATTATAGATTTTCAGCGATACCTTCCCGCTTTCGGACAAAGTATAACGGATAGTCGTTGAGGGGTTAAACGGATTGGGATAATTCTGCGCCAGCTCAAATGAATAAACAGGTTTTTCTTCCTCTTTTGCGTTAATCGTAATGTCCGTTCCGTTTTCCATCATCAGCATGGCGCAGGATACTTTGACTAATTCCGCCATATAAGGGATGTTACAATTGGCTAACAGGTCATTCGTGCTGTGATAAAAAGGAGAAAACTGATCCTCCTGAAGAAAAATGGTTTTGTATTCCTGATCGTAGAAAGGGCGGCTGTCGGAACCTGAACTGTTTGAAACAGATACATCATATCCTTTCAGGGTCGTATATTGCTCAACGGCTCTTTTCGCCAGCTGTGTCACATTATCGGAATTGGAATAGGCCAGAAGATTCATTCTCCAGAAGTTAACCGTATCCTGACAAGTCGCGATCATATCGTTGTTGATCATCATCTGGATGCGTTCGTTGGAGGTTCTGGCTTTCAGCGCGTAATCCTTGCTGCCGAAAAGGCCGAATTCCTCGGTGGCGAAGGTCATGAATTTGATCGTGTGTTTCGGCTGGTAATTGAATTTTTTAAAGACGCGCGCGACTTCAATGGCGGCAACGGTACCGCTGGCGTTGTCGTCGGCGCCGGGTGCGGAAACAAACGGATCGCCCATGGAATACGGATAAAGGATCGCGTCGTGATGACCGCCGAGAATGTATACGCTGTCCGGTTCAACCGCTCCGGGAAGTTCCGCGATCACGTTGTAATTCCACTGCGGATAATAGACCCCGCTGTTAAACGGCCACTGCAGATTCGTTAGGTAAAAGGAATCCAAACGGGCGGTGGGATATCCGATCTGGATAAATTTATTTTTAATCCTTTCGGCAACGTCCCGGCGGTTGGGAGCGATGGCAAAGCGCGTTACCATGTTCTGCAGATGCCCGATGGCGTTGTATATGCTGTCAGGATGAATAGACGCGCAGACTGTCTGAACCTGCGGATAAATCGCGTGCGCTTTTGCCGTGAAAGGTTTCTGTGTGGTTCCGATTCCGTTGGTCATCTGCAGGATCACGCTATATTCGTTTCCCAGTTGCGCTGGGTCCACCATCCAGATTATACTGTCTCCATTCAGCGACATGCCGGCAGGAGCGTTAATCAGTTGAATCATGGGCGTTTCATACGAATAATACGAAAACGGATACGCATAACGCCTGTTTGTGAAAGTAACAATTGAATCCTGCGCGTAAACAAACGGCAACGACGTATCGGCGGTCTGCGCGACCAAACGAATCACGGTTCCGTGCGGAGGGATGGCGCCGTCTGTCGCAAGAACAAAAGAAGACGCGTTATACGATACCGACGACAGACCCGTTCTCAGTGATCCCAAATACCGGTTTGAGAGTAAATATGGAAAGGACGGTTTTAAACTGATCGAATCGGCGTACACACTGTCAAACGGCAGGGTCAGATCGCCGTATACATTGATTTTTTCACCGGGCGTGTAGATTCCATTGGCATCGTCATCCTGCACGCGAATGCATAATTTCACTCCGCCGGTTATGGACGGATTGGACGCCGATTTCGGCCCTACATGATAAAAGGCAAAGGGCAGCTGGTTTGGGGCCAGCGCTGAATTGATCCAGTACCGGCTGGAATCACTGCCGTACCGGATCTCGTAGCAGTCGCTTCCGCCGGGCGCCCCGAATTTATTCGCGTTGTTCAAACCGGCGTTCAGATCCGTCGTGTTCGGTGTATTTCCAAATATCGTATAGGTATTTTCATGACTCGCCTGTTTCACCAAACCCGTACTATCATACCCGATCAGGTTATGAAAATGATCCAGCGCTCCGGACGGTACCGCGAGTTCAACTATGCGGCCGAAATTTTTCGGAATGGCGACTTCCGTGACCTGCGAACGGACAAAGGAAGGCAGAGCAAACAGCAAACAAAAAACAAAGCGATTAAGCATGTCAATTCCTTTTCATGTGGAAAATCCGGATACTTAGTTTTTTAGGGGAACGACTTATTTTGGGTCGCTTTCTTTTACTTTTCCGGACTGTGAAATTTTCAATAAAAATATTAATCCCTACCTCATCAGCGTCATTTTATTTGATTTCACGAAATTTCCCGCCTGCAGGCGGTAAATATAAATGC
>JBBIRG010000103.1:0-7596 GCA_037441945.1 Bacteroidota bacterium
AAGTGCGGACCGCTTTGACAACTTCGAGCAGTTTCATGGAAGTCACCGGATTGAAAAAATGCATGCCGCAGAACCTGTCCTGACGCTGTGTTGCGTTCGCTATTTCCGTGATCGTCAGGCTGGACGTGTTCGACGAAAAGATCGTGTGCGCGGGACAAATAGCGTCTAATTTTCCGAAGACGTCATTTTTTATTGTAATGTCTTCGATGATCGCTTCAATAATGAAATCGCACTCTTTGAAATCGACAAGATTTGTCGTTCCGTGCAGGTTGGCTATCGTTTTGTCTTTTTCCTCGGTGGTGATTTTACCTTTATTCGCGTTGCGTTCCAGTTGCTTTTTTATCGCGCCCAGCGACTTATCGAGAAAATCCTGCTGGTATTCCCATACAATCGTTTTAAATCCGGAAGCGGCGGCCGTTTGCGCAATGCCTCCGCCCATAATGCCGCATCCCAATACGCCGATCGTTTTGATTGGATTGTTTTCCATCTTTCATCTCCCTGAAAGTTATTATAGTAAAGTTATTATTGTTTGGTGACGGTCACATTGGTCTGAATGACCCAGGCGTCAGGAAAACCCAAAGAGCGGGCTGCATCCCGGAGCTCATCCGCGCTTATCCGGTCGGTAAAGTTGCCGATCCGGACCCTGTAATACGGCGGTTCAAAATCAAAATAGACGTCTTCGTGGAAACGCAACGTCGCCTCGTTCCGCACCCGGACGGCCGCATAATAATCCGATGAAGAATACAGCTGTACGCGGAAACCCGGAACTGTAACGGTTTTTAATTCACCGGAACCGGTTTCAGCGGCTTGTAATATTTTTTTTGGTATCGTATCCGATGGCGGAAGCGGTCGGATCAAGGGCTCGATGACCCACAGAAAATCATTCAATTGGTCCATGTCAAACGATTCATCGATCATAATGGAATCGAAGCCGACTGACGATTTCGACGCGTTTTTTTTCACAGTTGTCTGCGAACACGCAGTCTGGGTAAAAATCAGCATGACGACAGTAATCCGGAAAACCGTCAACCGTGTGTATTGCGTTATCATAAGGCGCTTTCGTTTACATTCAGTAATCCGGGAAGCGCACGAAGATCCGCGATGACATGATCCGCGCCGGCGGAACGAAGCTGTTCCGGATCGGTTACGCCTGTCGATACGGCAATCATGCGAACTCCCGCACGCCGGGCGGTTTCCACATCCACAAGACTGTCGCCGACGTACAGGGAATCGGACGCATCTCCCGCAAGATAATCAATCGCTTTCAGCAAGCCTTCGGGATCCGGTTTTAATTGATGAACGTCTTCATAACCAATAATCACGTCAAAATAGTCCTCGAGTTCAAAGCGGGTAAGCGTTTCTTCGATCGTCGAACGCCGTTTGGTAGAAACAATACCTAACGTATAGAAATTTTCATAAAGATTTTTTAAAGATTCTTCCACGCCGTCCAGAATAAAGGTGCGTTTCAGCATTTCGCCGGTATCGGCGAAATCCATAAACAGTCTCTTGCATTCCTGAATCGTAACGGTATCGGCGGGATCAACGAACCGGCCGAACGCGTCTTCTAATGAATGCCCGATCATTTTCCGGACGGCATCCGGATCGGCTGGGGAATAGCCTTTCTTTTGCAGAGCGTAATTTATCGAAGCGATGATTCCTTCAGAGGAATCCGCCAGCGTATAATCAAAATCAAACAGGATCTGATGGACCTTTTTCATCAATTTCTAATCATGGATAGTAATTCAGAAAGAGAGGCGATGACCCGGGAGTTTTTTGCCGGTTTTTTTTGGGGGTATACAGCGGTTCTGTCAATCCTCACGGCTTTTAAACCGGATGCCGCCGCGCCTTTGATGTCTTCTTCCGGCTGATCTCCGACCATTACAATTTGCGATGGCTTCATGTTAAAAAGCGACACGGCAAGTTCAAACGCCGATGGGTGGGGTTTTCTGAACCCCATATCGGATGAATACAGCGTGAAGGAAAAATAATCAAGGATCTGCAGGCGCTCCAGGACTTCATTCATCATATCACCCGGAATGGCCGTATTCGACAGAAGCCCGATCTTAATATTTTTACGTTGTAGGGCGTTCAGAGAGGGAATAACATCATCGAAAAGCAGCCGCGACCGGCAAATCGGAAGATAAAACAATTGCGTCAGCAGTTCGGAATGCATATCCTGCGGCAAACGGAATGTCAGAGCCAAATAACAAAAAATACGCCGGATATCCGTTTCCATGCAGTTTTTATCGGCTGTTTTTCCGTGAATTTCAGACAGCCTGTAAAAGGTTTCGCTCCATTTTAAAAAAGAAATGTTTTTTATGTTTCTTTTCCGGAACAGGTCGATGTGATTCACGAGGCCCGCTTTTTCAAGTTTTTTCCAGTCCAGGTTGTCCTGCCGGACTAACGTATTGCCAAAGTCGAAAAGTATTGCTTTCATCACGTCGGTTTTTATATTTTAGTTCTGTCCGTTTGTTAATGCTCAATCTATTCAATCGGATTTTGAAAATCAATTTGTTTTTCTCCCGTCGCAGGATATAGCGGAAACCGTGTAAAGAAAAGAAAAAAGATGATTAAAAAACAATTTTTTTCAGTAAAGCGTATATTCTGGTTTCTTCTGATCGCTGCGGTTTTGGCGGCCGGTATAACGTTTTTTTCAGATTTCAGCGCCGAACCGGCCGATGGAAAGAAAGCTCGCGTGGTACGGGTGATTGACGGCGACACATACATTATAAATTACGGCGGACGGGAAGAAAAACTCCGTTTGATCGGTATTGATACGCCGGAAACGCGGGCGAACCGAAAAGCGCTAAAGGATGCGCTCGACAGCGAGCATGACGTCGAAACCATGCTTGCGATGGGTAATGAATCTAGGGAATGGGTCCGGACACTAGTACCGGCCGGCGCAGAAATCACGCTGGAGTTTGACGTTCAGCAGCGCGACAAATACGGGCGTTTGCTGGCCTACGTTTATCTGGAAAACGGCGAGATGCTCAACGAAAAAATCATCGCCGAAGGATACGCCAGTCCGATGACGTATCCGCCGAACATCCGTTACCAGCAGTTGTTCACGGTTCAGTACCAGAAGGCGCGTTATGAAAAAAAAGGTTTGTGGAAATCGTCCGGAGATTAACAGGACCCCGGTCATCTTTTTTTAGGTGTCTTTTTTTTCAGACACTTTTTTTTAGGATATAAAGAAAATTCTTGTGTATCGTAAAGAAATTATATAAAATAATACCGCCAGTCTTCATAAACAGCGGATTTTTTGAAAGGGAATCCGCTTGAGTTAAACGATTAACCAAGGAGAAATCCCATGGCATGCAAGAGTGGAAAGGGAAGCATGACGGCCAAGACCGCGAAGAAAGCGCCCGCGAAAAAAGCGCCGGCCAAAAAAGCGAAGACCGTCAAAGCCAAGTAATGCAAGGCGTACATCTGCCGGTTAACCGCCGGCAGATGCATTTTAAAAAAATCATTTTTTTACAATATATTTATGCCGGTTTACGAATTCAAATGCAGACACTGCCAAAAGGTTTTCGAGGAACTTGTTGTTTCGGCTGACGAAAAAGTCGCTTGTCCTTCATGCGGAGGTTCGGAGGTCCGGAAACAGATTTCATTGATCGCTTCAGGCCAGGCCGCTCAGCACACTGGGCAGGCATCATCCTGCGGCTCGCGCGGGAAGTTTACCTGAGCCGTTTGATAAGACGGCCGTGAGTCGTCCCCGTCATTTTTCAGGATTCTTTCATTCAACCGGGTTCACCAAGTGACACGGCCAGTCCATGACAATTCGTTTTTCCCTTAGCCATAAACTTTTCCTGTATTTTATCCTTCTGGGCATTGTCATGATCGCCGTGATCAGCGGATTTGCCTTTGAGCAGGCCAAAACCGCCCTGTTGCAGCGGACATTCGACCAGCTGACGTCGGTGCGCGTAACACGCCAGCGGCAATTAGAGCGGTTTTTCAGGGATCGGGAACAGGACCTTGCGTTGCTGTCGCAGTCGAAGATCATCCGCAATCTTGCCTTAAAACTTTCAGCTGTAACGGCCGAAAACGCGGAAAGCGTAATACAGGAGCCGTTTTTAATTTCAATTTTACCCCGCCGGGATTATTTAGACGGCCTGTTAATCAGTTATCCTAACGGCCGTTTAATTGAAATAAAAGTCAATTCAGGTAATACCGTCTGCCGTGTGTTAAAAAATCCGCCGCGGATTATACAGCAGAAGCGCTCCGAAATCAGGACGAACGAAACATACTTTTTTCCGGATTACATACAGATTCATGACGGCGAATCTCCCGCCTTATGGCTGGGCCGCTATCTCTATCATTCCGCGATCGAACGGACGCTGGTCATTTTAAAAATCCCGGTTCATGCCGTCAATCACGTCATACTTGATAAAGCCGATTACAGGGGACTGGGCGAAACAGGAGAAACGTACGCGGTCGGGCCGGATTATCTCATGCGCAGTTCGTCCCGGTTTACCGGATACGGACTGCTCAACACTCCTGTGTTTTCACACGTCGTCGATTCAGCGCTGGCTGGAGTTGAAGGAACCGGCATAATAACCGATTACCGAGGTGTGCTCGTTTTATGCTCTTACGGACGGGCAACCATAGGAAATACAAATTGGGCGATCCTCGCGGAAATTGACTGGAATGAGGCTTTTTACCCGGTAGAAACATTCAGGCGATATCTCATCTATTTAAGCCTCATACTCCTCGGCGTACTGTTGGTCACAGCGTTTGCCATGGCTCGGCGGATAACCCGTCCTATTTTGCGTCTGCGGGAAGCTGTCAACCGCCTGCGTCAGGGAGTATACCCCGAGCCGGTGGAGGTGCAGTCGCAGGATGAGCTGGGCGAACTGACCGCCGGTTTCAATAAAATGGCTCTTCAACTGAAAACGCAGACTGAGATCCTTAAAGAACGGGAACAGCGGCTGCGACATTTTTATAACGCAACTCTCGACGGCATTCTGTTTCATCACGGACAGCGGATCGTGCTGGTCAATCATGCCGTTACGCGGATGACCGGTTTTTCGTATGAGTCATTAATCGGTAAACCCGTTCAGGAAATCATCAGCCTGATTACCCGGGAACCGGGAAACGAATCCGGTTTCTTTGAATCGCAGGCGCGCCGGCGGGATGGTTCGGCTTTTCCTGTAGAAATCCAGAATCATCCGATTGAATACAATGGCACAATGATGGAGGTCGCGGTCATCCGGGATATTACACGCCGGAAACAAACCGAAAAAGCGCTTCGTCAGGAACGCGTCAAGCGAATTTCCTCGGTGATCGACGGTCAGGAACAAGAGCGCCGACGCGTTGCGCGCGAACTGCACGACGGCCTCGGCCAGAGCCTTGTGGCCATCAAACTGAGGCTGGAAAACGCAATGAATTCACCGAATGAGAAAATCATGCGGATTGTTTCGGATACGCTCGCTTTATGCGATACCACGATCGACGAGGTCCGGCGGATATCGGACGACCTGATGCCCGCCGTCATGTATGAACTGGGGTTTTTAACCGCAATAAAAAACCTGTGTTCAGAACTCTCAAAACCAGGAACATTGTCCATCCGTTGCCAGATCAACCTTGCCGACAAAGCCCTCGATGAACGGACTCAAATGTACTTGTTCCGGATCGCGCAAGAAGCGCTGACCAACATCGTCCGGCATTCCCGCGCGACCGAAGCGGAACTGCTTTTAGAGGAAAACCGGAACCAAATCCGTCTGGTCGTTTCCGATAACGGCTGCGGATTTGACGCGCGGCGTCATGCAAAAATCCAAAGCAGGGGATTGCATAATATCCGGACGCGCGTTAATTTGCTGAACGGCACTCTGAACATCGGTACTTCTTCAGAAAACGGGGCAATAATCGACGTTCTGATTCCCCGGGAAAACGGCGCTGACGGTACCAACCAGGTTAAAAACCATTCCTAATAAGGACGAAATGCAATACCTCCGAAGAAAAATCCAAATAAAAATAAAAAAAGTAAAATATGAAAAAAATCAAAGTATTTATAATTGATGATCACCAGTTGGTCCGCGACGGCTTCAAAGCGTTGTTGTCGGAAGAAAAGAACATTACTGTTGTCGGTGAGGCGTCCGACGCTCAGGAGTTTTTCAGAAAAACAAAAAGCGCGCTCCCGGATGTTGTTCTGGCGGATATTTCATTGCCCGGCATGTCGGGAATCGACATAACGCAAAAAATTACCCGTGATTATCCGGGCATGCGCGTGCTGATCCTGTCCATGTACACCAACGAAGAATTCATCGCCAAATCCATCAAAGCGGGCGCAAAAGGGTATTTGCCTAAAAACACGACTCGCAAGGAACTCACATCAGCCATCCAGGCGGTTGCGCAGGATAAGGAATATTTTTCATCGGTGATTTCGGATACGATTCTGCATAGTTATGTTCAGAAAGTCCGTCAGCCGGCCGCGGCTCGTTCGGAGCCGCCGTCCCTAACCCCGAGGGAAATAGAAATCCTCAGGCTTAGCGTTAGCGGACTGAGCAACGCGGATATAGCCCGGCGGCTGTTTATAAGCATCCGCACCGTGGAGTCGCATAAAAACCACATCATGTCCAAACTGGAATTGAAAACCCCAGCGGAACTGATCCTCTACGCGATCCGCAACAAACTGACCGATATTGACCCTGTTACCTAATAGACTCAATATTAATCCTATTCTCCGGTCATCCGTGAAACACGGAACATGTATACGTAATATACGGAATCCTTGAATTCCGGGATTTTTCATTGAATTTTTTATTGTTATCCCGTAGCTTTTTCCCGTTTAATGGCAACCTGGAAAGGTGACCTTCCTGGTCATGTTCATGCGATTGATGATGATTTCTGTATCAGATTTTTATTTTAATTTAACCTTGTACATGTTTAACGGCGCTGCCGGTAACATGGATCATTTATTCATTCATCAGGAGGACTCTCATGTATGACTATGTCAAGGAACTCATGGCTGAAGTCAAAGCCAAAAATCCTGCCGAGCCCGAATTTCACCAGGCGGTGCAGGAAGTCGCCGAATCTTTAGCGCTCGTTTTCGAGCGGCACCCGGAATATCGTTCGGCAAGAATCCTGGAAAGAATTATCGAGCCGGAACGCATCATCACTTTCCGCGTCCCCTGGGTAGATTCACACGGCAACGTGCATATCAACCGCGGTTTCCGCATCGAAATGAACAGCGCCATCGGTCCTTACAAGGGCGGATTGCGTTTTCACCCGTCTGTGAATCAAGGCATCCTGAAATTCCTCGCTTTCGAACAGGTGTTCAAGAACAGCCTGACCACGCTTCCGATGGGCGGGGGCAAGGGCGGATCGGATTTTGACCCGAAAGGAAAGAGCGATATCGACGTCATGCGGTTCTGCCAGCAGTTTATGAACGAGTTGTTCCGCCATATCGGCCCGGATACGGACGTACCGGCAGGCGACATCGGCGTCAGCGGGCGTGAAATCGGTTATATGTTCGGTCAGTATAAAAAACTGAAAAATGAGTTTACCGGCGTTCTGACCGGAAAAGGCCTCAAGTGGGGCGGCTCGCTAATTCGACCGGAAGCAACCGGTTACGGCGCGGTCTATTTCGCCGCCGAA
>JBBIRG010000104.1:0-3065 GCA_037441945.1 Bacteroidota bacterium
GAAATACGTTCAAAATTATTTCTTTTTCATAACCGAATTCTGCCCGGCTGTTTGACGAAAGCAAAATAAGCGTCAATCCGCGGAATTTCGAATCCTCTATGATCGGCCCTAGGTCGGTTCGTTCCAAATCATCAAGCACATAAAGCCCGAGGCTATATTACCTTACAAGTGAAATTCGTGTTTTTTTGGCAGGATATTTTAACCGCAGAGGACACAAAGAATTATGACAAGAGCGCAAAGATCAGAACCCGTTAACAATATGTTTTATTCTATGTTTTATTCTGTCTTTGAAAAGACTTTTTTCTTTTCTTTAAATTATCTCTGTGATCTCTTTGCGATGACTTTGCGTTCTCTGCGGTTAAGATCCTTTTTGGTTCTGGCTTGTCCAGGTTATGAAAATGGCTATTGATTTTAAAAACCGTTTGTTGATTTGACTTACTTGGGCAATACCTTATTAAAAGTTTCATAATATTCATGACATATTAACTAGTCGGCTCGAGTGTTCCGACTTGTCGGAACGGTTTACTCGAAGCGACTCATATTTTGGTAGAAGAATAAAAAACTTACAAAATTAGCATCACAAAAATTCTTTGTATAGTTAATCATGAACTATTAGTAAATCACCGGAAGGGCGTCATCCTGATCCCGACCCATGGATTGTCATTTTAAGCGGGCGCACTTGGCGGTTTGTCCCGAGTCCCGCCGAAGCCAGAGCCGATAGATCAATTCGAACCCGATTTTGCCAAAACGATAATCCGTCATTTCAATCAAACTTTCCCGTTCAACTTGGCCACAAACGCCGCGTAGAATGCCGCCGCGCCTGAATAATGCTCCACCGGCCCGTTTTCGTCAGGCGCGTGGGCGAGTACTTCGTTCGCCGGCCCGAGACCCATGCATGCGATACCGTGCAGTCCAGCGATGGCGATGCCGTTCGTACTGAACGTCCATTTGTCAATGAGCGGTTTCTTGCCAAAAACATTCTCGTAAGATTCGGCAGCGTCTTTCAGGTACGGTGAATCGGGCGGCATGAGCCATGTAGGATAATATTTTTCCATGGGATACACAAGTCCCGTGTAGGCGGGTTCATTATACGTCAGCACAGTCACTTCGGCGTCGGGATAACCGGCTCGTTTAGCGGCGTCTTTGACTTCGGTCACAGCGATTTCCTTGGTTTCGCCCAGAGTAAGCCGCCGGTCGAGATTGATCCACGCGCTGTCGGGTACCGCACACTGGCTGGGTCCGGTGAAAAAAACCTGCGAAACGCATACGCTGCCCTTGCCGAGGAACGGATCAACCGCTAGACGATCGTGAAGTTTCTCGATTTCCAGGGCAATGCGTGATATTTTGTAAATGGCGTTATCGCCTCGTTCCGGAGCAGAGCCGTGACAGGAAAGGCCTTTGACCCGGACCTGCATCTCCATTCGTCCCCGGTGCCCTCGGTAAATATTCATATTCGTCGGCTCCGTGATTACCACAAGTTCCGGCCGGATTTTTTCTTCCTTGATAATGTAATCCCAGCATAGCCCATCGCAGTCTTCTTCCATCACCGTTCCTGTGAAATAGATCGTGAACTGATTATTCAGTCCGAGTTCCTTGATCATTTTTCCGGCGTACACCATACTCGCCATGCCGCCTTTCATATCAACGGTTCCGCGGCCCCAAACTTTGCCGTCCTTCACGTGGGCGTCGAACGGTTTGAAACTCCACAGCGTCTCGTCGCCGGGATACACGGTGTCAATATGCGCGTCGAACGCGATCACGCGCTTTCCGTTTCCGATACGGCCGATCACGCTGCCGAGCCCGTCGATTTTTACTTCATCGAATCCGACTTTTTCCATTTCTTTTTTAATGACCTGGATCACTTCTTTTTCCTTGCCGGAAAAAGACGGGGTTTTGACCATGTCAATCAGGAATTGCACGGTGTCGTTTTCTAATTCTTTCGAGCGTTTCTGGATTTTTTCATAGATAGGATTCATTGGTTTCTCCGTATTTATGTCTTCATGTTTCGATCCCGAATGGTCGGAACTCAACATGAATGGTAATTGAAAATCAAAATCGATTCCAAAGTGATTTTGTTAATTCCACCGCTTTCGCGGCGATGGCCGCTTCGTCAATATCCAATAATAATTTTTTATTTTCCATCAGAACTTTCCCGTTCACGATCGTGGTATCGACAAAAGACTGCGAAATGCCGTACACTAAATGTCCCAGCGCCGTTGTTTCATCCAAAGGCGTCGGCGGATGATAATCAACAAGAATCACATCGCCGACGAAACCTTCCTGAATCGCGCCGACCGGTATACCGAACACATTCTTCGCGATTTTCGCGTTATTATTGAACAGCATGCCGGTTACTTCCATGAATCCGCAGGACGGGTCCTTCTGTCCGAGATGCTGCAGCCACAAGGCCATGCGGAGTTCTTCGGTCATGTTGACCGTCATCGCGTCGGTGCCGAGCCCGACCAGAATGCCTTTTTCCATCATCTTCAAAACAGGGGCGATACCGACGGCGTTGTTCATGTTCGACTGCGGATTGTGCGCGACCATCGTGTTCGTTCGGGCGATCAGATCCATTTCTTTTTCGTTAATATGCACGCAATGAACGGCGATCGATTTCGGACCGAGTATGCCGAATTTTTCAAAACGTTCCGCGACGCGCATTCCGAAATGTTTTTCATTATAGTCCTCGTCCGACGCGGCTTCGGCGCAGTGCACGTGAAAACCCGCGTTCAGGTCATGAGCAAGTTTTGAAGCTTTATCAAGCGTCTTGTCATTGATTGTGAACGACGCGTGCAGGCCGAACATACCGTTGATGAACGGGCTTTTAAGCTGCTGCGAATATTTTATGAACTCGGCGTTCTCGTCGAGTCCGTCCTGGGCGGTCTTTTCGCCATCACGGTCGGACACCTCATAACATAATGACGCGCGCAGCCCGGTCTCTTTCACCGCGTTCGCGATTGTCATGAGAGAACCGCGCACGGCTGTCGGGCTGGCGTGATGGTCGATCAGAGTCGTCGTACCGTGGCGTATGGCGTTAATCAGCATAATCAGCGCGCTGTAGTAAC
>JBBIRG010000104.1:3097-7543 GCA_037441945.1 Bacteroidota bacterium
CCACCAGAGATGATTCAGGACTTCCACGAAATCTTTCGACGGTTTGGCTTTGCCGAGACCACGCACCAGCGTGCTGTAGAAGTGCATGTGCGCGTTGATGAATCCGGGTAAAACAACTTTCCCAGCCGCGCTGATGACTTTATCATATTTATCTTTGAATGCTGTTTTCGGCGCAACCGATTTGATCGTTCCGTTTTCTATCAGCAAGGCATGGTCGTACAAAACTCGGCCTGGCTGTCCCTGCGTGATGATGACGCCGTCGGTAATGAGAAGATTGGAATTCATGGTAAATCTCCCGTCAGGTAAACAGTGGGTGTTCTCATCAGCAAAATATTTAACATTTGCCGGTTAATAACATACATGAAAACATTCAATAAAAAAACAGGAAAAAGCATGATACAGAAAAAAAAGCCACCGGTTTATTCCGATGGCTTTTTCTTTATTCATAGTCGCGATTAATGCCCACCGCCTTTTTTCGCGTTGGGCACGGCCTTCCAGATTTTCAATGCGAGCGCGAAACCGATCAGCGAGAACGGAAGCAAAAATACGGGCCAATACTGCCAGTTCCAGGATGTGATGTAACCGAGCGAAAGCGACTGCAGTCCGGTGCCCAGATAAACGAACCCGTCGATGACGCCGACCGCTGTGGCGGCTCCCTTGCGTCCCCCGAAATCCATGGTTGCCGTTCCGGAGAGCATGCCGTGAGCGCCGATGACACAAAGCGATATTACGATCACCATAGCGCCGAGAATGATGGGCGAATCGTACAGCACAAATATCATCACGACTGTTGCAACGACAATCGCGCCGTAAAGGAACGCCGCCGAAGGACCGCGCCGGGAATGGAAAAGCTTATCGGAAATGAATCCCGCGACAAAGCCGCCCGTAACGCCCGATAGGCATAACAACAGACCCCAGTTGTCGATGAAAAACGCCTCGACGCCAGTGTATTTCATTTCCTTGCCGAAAATCAGGTACCAGTGCATGATCCCGTTGCGAATCACGCCCGTGCAGAATTCAATGAAAGCGACCGTCATGATGACCGGATTCGTGAATATTTTACGGAACAACTGCCATACAGTAAAGTCCTCATGCATTTCACCCGATGAAGCGTCGCCGGTATCAAAGTTCTGGAACCCGGCCTGTGACGGCTCATCTTTGATCAGGAAGATATCTATAACAAGCCAGAATAACAAAATTGCCGTCGGGACAAAGAACACGTACCATGTCGGATTGATGACTCCCTGCGCCGCGGCTTCAGCGGCCGGCATGATCTGAGTCGCCTGGACGATCATTTCGCCCCAGTCGAACGCGAAATAAATACCCAGCGCGATCAGCGTGCCGAAAATGCCGCCGAAAACGCCGCGTTCTTTCACGTGAAACCAGTGCGCGTTAACCTTGACAATGGAAACCGCGCCGTAACTCTGGAAATACATATTGACCGAATACAGTACAGAAAAAATTACAGTCAGATTGACCGCAATGGTCTTATGAAGATACATATAAAGAATCAGGCCCATGAGTAAATTGGCTAAGGCCGCCCCGACCGCGCCGATTAGTATCCCCTTTTTTCCGCCGATCTTGTCGATCAGGGGACCGTTAATCAGAAATGAAAACGCGTAGGTAATGGTGCCCGCGCCGAATATAATGCCGAAATCCTCTTTCGTCATCAGGTCGCCGAGCGCGTTCTTGGAAACCGTCAGGTTGTAGCGAGCCATGTACAGGAAAGCGTACGTCATGCCCAGCGGAAACCAATTCAGAAAACAGCGCCAGCGGTACCGCGAATCATGCTTCAGCGGATTATTTGAAAAATAAATCAGCACTATACCGATCAGCAGGGCCAACATCAAAAGATTAGTTATCATGTCGGATTCATCTCCGGTTTAATATGAAACATAGGCTGAATTATTTGGTTTTCATTCTGATGTTCCACAGTTGGGTAAACAGCTCGTCTAATTTTTTGCCTAGCAGATCGGGCTTATCGGTCACTTCCGGCTCGTTCTGGAAGACCACGTAAGGCAATTTATAATTCTTGACATGCAGGTAATGCGGGTCCTTCGACGAAAATTCTTCCCAGTCCGAGGCCTTGTACAACATTTCTAATTTTTTGTCCTCAAGACCGTGCTCCAGGATGCTGTCGGGCTTGTCCGGGTTGAAGCGCCGCCGGTTTTTGCGCAGCGATTCTTCCCAACTGACTTTGATATACAGAGTGCAGGCCTTTTTCAGGATATCTTCGCTCAGGTAATTGTATGCATCCTTGAAACCGCCGTGTTCCGACCCGCGCGCGAATTCCAGAATCGTGGTCTTCGTATTATGATAATACTTGTCTTCTTTCATTTTTTTTGAATACGATAGATTCAATTTTTCGATGAGAAAATTCCAGAAGAACTGTTCCTTGAAAATATACCCCTTCATGGTTTTTCCCTCATAGGTAAATTCGTCATGGGATATAAGCCGTTCCTTGCCGTAACGCTGGTAAATGTCATCGTCTTCAAACCGTTCCCAGAGAATCGGAAAATCGTCGATTTCCTCGAATTCGCCGACGTGAAACCGTTCGATGCGTTCGTTGAGGGGAACTTTTTTCAGGTAATCAATCACTTCAGATTTACCGGCGGCCGGGCGCCCGTTCAGAATGATGACATCAAAGATATGGTGGGACATGAGGTATCTCCTTAAAGGGTTAAAGGATATTATGTTGCAAGGTAAAAAAAAATTCATTGATTATAAAGTGTTTTCGGTAAAATTCATTTTTTATTGAATACCATAAATATTTATGGTAAATTGAAATTATGAAAAATGAGCTGACCAAAAAACAAGGGCAAATCCTGCAGTTCATAGGGCGGTATCTTGAATCGCATGGATTTCCTCCGACGATTTTAGAAATCGGCGCCGCATTTCATATCACCGTCGGCGCCGTTCAGGACCATCTCGCCGCGTTGAAGCGGAAAGGGCATCTGACCCAGCAGGCCGGTAAAGCGCGGGGATTAGGGCTGTCCAGACAACCGGACCAAGTCATGATCTACGGCCGTGTCGTTGCGGGAAATCCGCTCCTGTCCGAAAAAAACATCGAAGGAACCTTAGACGGCGTCTCTTGCCTGGGACAGGACATTTTCGCTCTGCGGGTCTTTGGCGACAGCATGACCGGCGCCGGTATCCGGGAAGGCGATTTCGTGATCGTCAAAAAACAATCCTCCGCCGACAACGGAGATATTGTCGTTGCCCTGGTTGACGGCGAAGCTACGGTCAGACGGTACCGTATCCGCAAGGGACGAAAGAGACTTGAACCGGAAAACCCTAATTATCATGCCGTCGAACGTCATGATTTTGAAATTATCGGAAAAGTGACTGAACTCCGGCGGATTTACCGATAATATCCACAGAAAAAAATTGTTCAGAAAGCGGAAATCATGTCTACGTCATATTCTTATATCAATGAGGAACTGATCAGCCAGTGTTTTCAAGACGTCATCCGGACACTGCGCGTTTATCATCTGCTCTCCGAACGCATCGGTCTCGAAATGTCCTTGCAGGACGGGCGCGTCTGCGCTTCCAATCTGAATTTCTACAAGACGAATCCCGAACGGATCGGAAACATCAATTGCGTTCCGCATAACCTTTCTGATGACGACCGCGACCGGATCAAACAGCGGTTGTTTGATCTCCTGAAAATCCTCAGGGTCCGCTTGCCTTTCGATATGATAGGGCAGGTTGAGATTATCGCGGACTTTGACATGGTCAACAAAATGCGAATCCGTCAAGTTACGCTGAATACGTGAAGCTGTTTTCAGTTAATTCATTGATTCATCATAAACGCCGGTTACCCTGTCTTACCGTGAATACAAATACCGCGCGTTATCCCGTCTCAACAACAGTGAATTTTTCGTTACCGGACCGACGGTTACCCGTCGCGGCCTTTTACCAAGATGGACTTCCTTTGCTGTTAGTTTTTACCGCAAGAACGTCCGTACCGTTTTTTTCCAAAATGCCGGTAACAAGATATCCTTTATCGGATGTCCGTAAAACATGATAGCCTTGTGTCGGTCCGTCAAAAAGACCCGACGCGTAAGTTCTTGTCCATACGAACTCTCTATCAGGACGCATTTTTATCAGATAGATGGACTTGAAAAGACCGCTTGTCCAGCCCGTAAAAACATAATTGCCATCGGTGCTTTTACATACCGAACGTACATTATAATTAGGTTTATTGTGGACATAGGTCCATACAGTATCCCCGTTATCCTTGATCTGAATAAACGTTGCCTCTCCTTCACTTGTGGAATTCTGGCGCGTAGTCCCGGCCAAGATATAACCGCTGTCGGCTGCAAAATCCATGGAAAACCCGTGGTTATAACCCGATCCGCCGTGATGATAGTTCCAGATGGTGTTTCCGTCCGCGTCGGTTTTCACGACAAAGAAATCCGATTTCGACAGGCCGTAACTTTGCGT
>JBBIRG010000105.1:0-508 GCA_037441945.1 Bacteroidota bacterium
ATCACCATTAATATCATCAATCCGAATAAAACACGCCGCATATATTAAACTCCGGAAATAAAATAGAACATCATATTTAGTGAATCATTACCTGTATGTTAATTTTACTTTATCTGTTTTATTCAAAAAAAGCGCATGAAAAATTCGCTGATGATGATGCAACATCAGATTGAATGCATTCATAAAGTATTGGGAAATCCTTTTTGTGGTCAATCCTTTCAATCAGAACAAAAAACCAATTAATGGGCTAATTGGTTTCTTTTCTTCCGGGCATCACCCTCTGTAACTGCGGGGAAAAAGTGTACCATTATATAATAATAATTTCGCGTTTTCAACAAAAATATATTGTTTTTTATTGTGATATTCATACAGGATTTCTCGCTCCCTTCGGTTGCTCGAAATGACAATACATGGGGGGGGCGCTCGAAATGACAAGGCAAGATGGTCGCTCGAAATGACATGACAGAAGCGTTCTTATGATGGCAACCCCTACTGCTTGTCATTTCGA
>JBBIRG010000105.1:608-7288 GCA_037441945.1 Bacteroidota bacterium
AAAAACACACTTGATTCCCAACTGACATTTTATTCAAGCTATGTCCCGAGAAATCTTGTATTTTTCAATTCTCTTTCATAACATCCGCTTATGAAAATTCACATTTATTTCGTTTACATCACAACCAATCCGGATAGAACGACGCTTTATGTCGGCATGACAAACAATCTCAAAGCGCGTCTCATTCAGCATTATGAAAACCGCGGGAAACCGGAAACATTCGCCGGCCGGTATTATTGTTACAACTTAGTCTATTATGAATCCACGCAATATGTTTTGTCGGCCATCGCGCGTGAAAAACAAATCAAGAAATGGCGGAGAAGCAAGAAAGACGCGCTGATCAATTCATTCAATCCTGAATGGCGGTTTTTGAATGACAGTATTTGATGGGTGGATTATGGAGCAAGAATACTATGAATACAGGATTTCTCGCTCCCTTCGGTCGCTCGAAATGACAAGGCAAGATGGTCGCTCGAAATGACAAGGCAAGATGGTCGCTCGGAATGACATGACAGAAGCGTTCTTATGATGGCAACCCCTACTGCTTGTCATTTCGAGGGACAAAGAATGGCTTCATCAAAAAAACACACTTGATTCCCAACTGACATTTTATTCAAGCTATGTCCCGAGAAATCCTGTATTACATCAACCGCCAATTACGCGAGATTCTGGCATCACAATCAGTCAATTGCTGAATTACGTTTTTAACAGCCGGTACAAAATTAACTGCAAAATTAATTGATAATCGTTATCGTCCACGTTGTTTCCAGAAACGGATCCTGAAAACTTCCAGGCAGAGGATCCAGCGGGAATGAATTCAGCACCGACGCGTAGGCCGGCGAAACAAACGAACGGTCACAGTTGTAATCGATGATCTTTGAATCGAGCAGCCGTCCGCTGCGGTCAACCTTGACATAAATCCGCATGCTGCCCAGCGGCGCGAAGGGATTGAAATTGATCCGCGAGGTGATCTTGTACCAGTGATCAGTCATCCGGTTTTTCCATTTCAGCATGTACGGCGCGAAGTCCCATTGATAGGTGTTCAGTTCATAGGTTTGCCCGCCCCAGCCCCTCTGTCCTTCGCCCGCGCCGGTGATGCTTTCCAAGACGGATGTTTTCTGTTTCGCTAGGAACGGGATCACATTCGCGTTGTTGGTGAACGCGTCTTCCTTCTCCGTTTTATCGGTTTCATCGGCGGTGGAACCGCCCGCCGTTTTATTCTCTTCGCCCCGCAGTACAGTCATGTCGCGGGGAACGGCGGTAACCTCCGATGTCGAATCCTCATCGGACAGTATCGCGGCGCGGTTGGGACGGATGCGGTTCGCCCGCGGATTCTCGAACAGCTCTTTCGCTTTTTTGATCTCCTCTTCCTCGTTCAGCTTCATAACGACCATTTTGTTCGCGTCCTGTCCCGTCCGGTATTCCGGGTGAACCGCGCCGATGAAACGGATCAGCCCGATCATCAGGAAATTCAGCAAAAACGAGAGCCCGATAGCCAGCAGCATTTTTTTCTGCGGGCCGGTCAGTTCCGGCATAGGTATAACGAGAAGGAATTCACCGATGCTGATGCGTATTTTCATGTTATACGGTTACTTTCATAAATCGGCGTACATTAACGGTTTTTTCGATGGAAATCAATACAGCGGAATGTTTTTCACAGAATAAATTTTTCACAGTATAAATTTTCCGGTTTTTCTTCCCGTTTGGCGTTTCCACCAAACGGAATAAAACATACCCGATATACGTTTCAAGGAATGAAAAATTTAACCGATTCGTGTTGCGGATAATATTTTTTATTATATATTTCGGAACAAAAAAAGTAAAAAAAAGAAAATATAAAAAAAGAAAAGGGTGAAAAATATGAACACATTAAAGACGGTAATCCTGATGGCCGGCATGTCTGTGCTGCTGGTATTTGTCGGGAAATGGATCGGAGGGCAGGGCGGCATGGTCATCGCGTTTATGATCGCCTTGGCCATGAATTTTGTCAGTTACTGGTTCAGCGATAAGATCGTTCTGCGGATGTACGGCGCGAAAGAGGTTCAGTACGGCGACGCGCCGGACCTGGTGTCGCTTGTCCAGGAACTGGCGGTGCGCGCGGGACTTCCCATGCCGCGGGTGTATATCATCGAAAACGCGCAGCCGAACGCGTTCGCCACGGGCCGGAACCCGGATCACGGTGCTGTGGCCGTGACCACGGGACTGATGCGGATCATGAACCGGCAGGAATTGTCCGGCGTGCTCGCGCATGAACTGGGGCATATTAAAAACCGCGACATTTTGATCGGGACGGTGGCGGCGACAATCGCGGGCGCCATCAGCATGATCGCGAACATGGCGCAGTGGGCGATGATCTTTGGCGGCCGCAGCGACGACGAAGAAGGGGGAAGCAATCCCATCGGCGCTTTGCTGATGATCATTCTCGCGCCTATTGCCGCGATGCTGATCCAGATGGCGATTTCCAGATCGCGGGAATATCTCGCCGACGAAAGCGGAGCCCAGATCAGCGGCAACCCGATGTTCCTGGCCGGCGCGCTGAAAAAACTGCAGATGGCCTCGGAGCGGATTCCCATGGACGCTAATCCGACGACAGCGCATATGTTTATCGTCAATCCGCTTTCCGGAAAAGGATTTGCAGGGCTTTTCAGCACGCATCCGCCTGTGGAAAAACGGATCGAACGGCTGCAGGGTTTGACTGTAACCGGTTTTTAAACGGAAAACCGCTAAAAAGGAAGAATATAGGTCCGACGAATTTAGGACTAAAAAAAATTACTTGACAACGTCATAAATTTCTATTAAGATAGGATGTGCTGTTAGCACGTGCTGAATTTTGAGTCTGTTTTGTCTGTTTTATACCATACGAAGATAGTTACAAGTCTCAAAGTGAGTGGGCGCTTTGAGGCTTTTTTTTATATCCCATAAGTAAGTTATATGTTAAGGAGAAGCTCGAATGAGTTCAAGCAAACTGTATGTCGGCAACCTGTCCTACAAAACAACCGAAGAAGCGTTGTCCGAACTGTTCTCACAAGCCGGAACGGTCACATCCGCCAAGATCATCACGGATCGTGATTCCGGCCGCAGCAAAGGCTTTGGTTTTGTCGAAATGGCGACGACCGAAGAAGCCCAGAAGGCGACTGAGATGTTCAACAACTACGCATTTCTGGACAGGAACCTGACCGTGAATGAAGCCAAACCGCTGGAAAAGAAACCCTTCGGCGGAAACAAGCGTTCCGGATCACGCTGGTAATTCCGATTGTGACGGTTTTAGAGAATCCCGCTGATTTGTTTCGGCGGGATTTTTTTATGTCTGACCATTAATAATTTTACCTATAAAAGAATTTTTTTTACCGGCCGACCTGTTCCATAAAAAGAATTTCGCTTTTCCGGCGATTGCTCATTCCGGAATCCCTTAAAAAAAAATTAGCTTTTTACCGATAATATTCAGTAACCTCGCACCGAATGAACCGCATGCCATTTTTAACGAAAGATCGATATGAAAAAAATTCTTTTCCTTGTTCTGTCGCTGGTTATGATCGGCGGAACAGCGCAAGCGCAACGCGTTGATTTTGAATACCGTCCTGTTCAACCCGGCGTTCATGAACTGACCTGCGATGTTGGCTTGCCCGTGATCAAAACGGTTACCGTCAACGGCGGCATTTACAGTAAAATCGTTTTTCAGTCAGGCGTGCATCTGAAGCAGAAAGGATACGCCGAGATCCCCAGCCTGTCGTCTTCCGTGATCATTTCGCCGCTGAACGATGTGACCGTCGATGCGGCCGGCGGCGAGTTTATTGATTATCCGCTGGAATATCCGCTGCTTCCTTCACGGGGCATTATTTACCGTAATCAGAAACCCTCAGAGATACCGTTCATCATTGATCCGAATTCGGTATCCGACACGTGGTATCCCGGCAGGCTGGCGGAAGAATCGGAGCCGTACATTATCCGGGATTTCCGGGGCGTCAGCGTGAAAGCATTCCCGTTTCAGTACAACGCGAAAAAGCAAATCCTGCGCGTGTATAAAAAAATCGTCATCCGCCTGACCGAACATAACCGGACGTCCACCAATCCACTGATGCGCAGGGCCGCGGCCGTCCTCCGCGAAATGGACGGCATGTACCGTACCATGTTTATCAATTATACGCATGTCCGTGAAAGCCTGACGATCGGGCAAACGGGCGATCTGCTGGTCATAACCACGCCGAGGGACACGTCGGCCATCGCGCCCTATATTCAGTGGAAAAAAGAAAAAGGTTTTCATGTATTCCGTGAAATCGTTCCGGCCGGTACGAATGTCAAATCGCTGATCCAGCAGAAATACGGCGAAAACGCAAATCTGCTGTACGTACAGTTGGTAGGGGACTGGGCGGAAATCAAATCCGATCTGGGCACGTCGTTCAATTATCCCATGGATCCTCAATTGGGCTGCGTCGCGGGAACCGATCCGGTGGCGGATATCGGCATCGGGCGTTTTTCGGCGTCGGACACGTCGCAGGTTCGCATCCAGGTTAATAAGACAATCGCTTATGAAAAATATCCGGAATTATCCGGGAACTGGTATCCGCGGGCGCTGGGCATTGCTTCCGAAGAAGGGCCCGGCGACGACAACGAAATTGATTACGAACATATCGGCAACATCTACAACCGTAAACTGAATGCGTTTACCTATACCCATTATGATTCCGTTTACGAACCGAATGATCAAAAATCCTATGTGTCTGCCTCTGTGAATCAGGGCGTCGGGATCATCAATTATACCGGGCACGGTTCATCGTCATCCTGGGGGACAACCGGATTTAATAATTCGGATGTCAACAGCCTGACGAACGCGGGCAAGCTCCCGTTCATCATTTCGGTAGCCTGCGTTAACGGCCAGTTTCATAATACAACCTGTTTCGCGGAAACCTGGCTGAGAAAAAGCAACGGCGGAGCCGTCATGATGCTCGCATCAACGATCAACCAGCCGTGGGATCCGCCGATGCGCGGACAGGATTATATCAACGACATCCTCACCGGCGGTTACGATTATTCGCTGGTTCCGGGCCAGAACGGTATTACGACGAACGAACAGCGCATTACCGCCGGTTCAGCTATATTCAACGGCCTCGCGCTGATGTACACCGAATCGAACGGCGTTGACGACCTGGAAACTATACAAACGTGGACGATTTTCGGCGATGTGACGCTGATGCTGCGAACCGCGCAGCCGGCGAACATCACCCTGACGAATGAGGTCATTTTTGAGGGCATGCCGTACACGACGGCTGTCATGGCCGGCGGACCGGTGGAAGGCGCCATGGTTTCCTTAATCAGCGGCGACAGCGTGTACAAAGGAATGACCGATGCATCCGGAAACGTGACCATCAGCCATGCGCTGACCGCAGGTCCGGTGCGCGTCGTCGTGACCGGATTCAATACGACGACCATCCTGAAACATGATACCGTCCGCAGTCCCCAGGGCCCGTGGATGACCGCGCTATTGCAATCCGTTTCAGACGATTCCGGTAACGGGAACGGGAACGGGCGCGCCGATTACGGTGAAACGGTGCGACTGAATATTGCGGCAAAAAATGTCGGCTTGGATTCCGCGTTCGGAATCCTTGCGGTATTACGCTCCGATGATCCGTATATTGCCGTGTTAGACAGCGAATTCGTTTTTGGCGATATTTTGTCCGATTCTTCGGCGATCGGCGAATCGGCGTTCCGGATTCTTGTCGGCGATACGGTACCGGACGGGCACTGGGCGCAATGTACCGTGTTCTTAACGGATGACAGCGCGCGTGTATGGCAATCGCCGGTAACGTTTCAGCTTTCAGCGCCGAAATTCACCGTCCTTGCAATGACCATCGATGACCAGGACGGAGGCAACGGCAACGGCCGCCTTGATCCGGGCGATACCGCTCAGATTACAATCCGGTTTACCAACAGCGGTGATGCGGATGCGTTCCTGACTTCCGGCAAGATTTCATCCTTAAGCCGTTTTCTGACATTCTTGACCGATTCCGCTTTTGCCGATTCCGTAAAATCCAAGGATACGATTACCATGGTCTTTCCTGCTGCCGTACGCGACACCATCCTCCGCGATGTTCCGGCCGTCATTTCTTTCCGCGCAAAGTTTGAAGGATACGAAACTCAGAAAGATTTTCAGATAACGCTCGGCGCGCTTCCTGAATACGTGATGACAAACGGAACCGAATTCGTGGATTTCGGAAAATTCTACGACAGCGGGGGAAAGACCGGCAATTACAAGGACAATGAGCGGTACATTATAAAATTCCTGCCGATAGACGCAACCAGAAAACTCCGCGCGGAATTTCTTTCGTTTAACATTGAATCGGGATGGGATTATTTGTATGTCCACGACGGCCCGGATACAAGTTATCCGAAGATCGCGGGAAGCCCGTTTACAGGAACATCGATTACGCCGGTCATCACGGCAACCAATCCGGCCGGCGCGCTGACGTTTCGTTTCTATTCCGATGTTTATCTGACCAAACCCGGATGGGAAGCCGCGCTATCGTCCGTATCGGTCGTGAACGCGGAAGACCGCGGTGATGCGCATCCCTACAAATATGAACTGGCGCAGAATTATCCGAATCCGTTCAATCCTTCGACCGTCATCCGTTATCAGTTAGCGGTGAGCGGTGATGTGTGTTTAAAAATTTATAATGTGCTCTGCC
>JBBIRG010000105.1:7298-7533 GCA_037441945.1 Bacteroidota bacterium
AAGTCCGGACCCTCGTAAATCGAAAACAGAATGCCGGGAAATATATTATCGCCTGGGACGGGCGCGACTCCCGCGGAAACGCCGTCAGCACGGGCGTTTACCTCTACCGCCTGCAGGCCGGGGAATTCGTGAAAACGAAGAAGATGATTTTGGTGAAGTAAAGGATCAATCAGTTTATTATCGGATATTATCAACCCGCAAAGAATCTAGGGCGTCATGCGCAAATCGCGGACCG
>JBBIRG010000106.1:0-7505 GCA_037441945.1 Bacteroidota bacterium
ATTAATTAGCTCGTATGGCATAATTCTGTCGTTGCAGATATTTATGCAACAAAGCACACATTCCCTATAAAAATCTTGTTCAAATTCTTCGTATGATATCATTATGTTGCCTAACTCCAGTTGAATGTTCATCCCCGGTTACCGGACGACAACCATAGTGTATCGAATGGTCGTGTTCCGATACGCGCTTTTTCACCCAAATGAGACCAACTGGCGCTATAGCCTCAAGCGTATCGGAAAAAGCGGGCCGGCTGAAAAAACATTTTGACTTATACTAAAATCATTCCGTACATTACAAAATCGAGTTGCTCCGGCCTATGAATATGTTTTCAGCTGTGACGATAAAACTCTTTAACAAAGAACGGCGGAACTCAAAAATAAAAAAATATCATTTTTTTATTGGGTCGACCCGGGATAAAAAGCAGCGCCTTGAATAACGATTTTAAAGGATCTCTTTTTATCGGCGTAATCTAACGCTGATGATTGCGTTGCGTTTACCGAAATATTTTTATGATTGCGATTGTTGACTGCAATAATTTTTACGTATCCTGCGAACGGGTGTTCAATCCGAAACTGGAGAAGCGGCCCGTTGTCGTGTTGTCAAACAACGACGGATGCATTATTTCAAGGTCGAACGAGGCGAAGGCTCTCGGCATAGAAATGGGCTCGCCAGCGTTCAAGATGGAATCTTTCCTTCGTGAACACAATGTCGCGGTGTTTTCATCCAATTACGCGCTGTACGGCGATTTTTCAGCCCGCGTTATGAACACGCTGGCGCAGTTCGTCCCGGACATCGAAATTTATTCCATTGATGAGGCGTTTCTCGACCTTGCCGAATACCGCGGCGATCTACATGAACTGGGCGGCCGCATCCGCATGCGCGTGAAACAATGGACCGGCATTCCCGTCTCCGTCGGCATCGCGGCGACAAAGACGCTCGCCAAAGTCGCCAATAAAATCGCAAAAAAATCAAACGGAGTTTTCTTACTGAACGATGCCGATACGATCCGGAAAACCCTCATGAAACTGGATGTGGAGAAAGTATGGGGCATCGGCCGGCAGTACGAACGCATGCTGAGAATGCACGGCATTAAAACCGCCTACGAACTCACGCAGGCAAAAGATTCCTGGATACAGAAATCCATGACTATCGTCGGATTACGGCTCGTCAACGAACTGCGGGGCATACCCTCGATCTGCTTGGATACGGACCCCGATCCGAAGAAAGCGATCTGCACGGCGCGTTCGTTCGGGCATTTGCTGTCCGATTATGAATCTGTCAGCGAAGCGCTCGCCAATTACGCCGCTACGTTCGCATTCAAGCTCCGCAAACAGAAATCCTGCGCCAATATGCTGACAGTCTTCCTCGATACAAACCGGTTCCGCGAGTCCGACCCACAGTACTTCAACAGCGCGGTCATCACGCTGCCCGAAGCCTCCAATTACACGCCCGACATCATCCGTCACGCGGTCGCAGGATTGAAGCGAATTTTTAAAAAGGGCTATCTGTACAAAAAGACCGGCATCATCATTACTGGTCTGGTTCCCGAAAATCAGGTTCAGGGCAATCTTTTCGGCCAAGCTGATACCGACAGGCAAAAACGGCTTATGGACGTGGTGGACAAAATCAACAGCGAACTTGGCAGGGACTTTATCCGCACGCTGTCGCAGGGATTCGAACGGAAATGGAGACTCCGTCAGGAAAAACTCTCTCCGCGATATACGACTCGCTGGGAAGATTTATTGAATGTGAATGTTGATGAGAATTAAAAATATGACGAACTTATCGGTTCAATCTTAAAAATTGGAAACAAATAAAAAACAAATCAAATGAATAAATTTATATTACAGGATTTTTAACTCCCTCCTGACGGTAGTAATGACAATACGGATGAGGTCGCTCGAAATAACTACCAAGGTGGAGCATTCCGAAATACCGTTATGTAATTGTTTGATCGGTTCTGCTACCCATCCATCACGACATCGAACCATACAAAATGGGAGGGTTGACCGCTGGTGACGCTGACTTTTTTTTCGCCGGTGATCAGGAGCGCGTCGCCGGATTGTACAATTTGATTTCCAGCTGTCAGCTGTCCTTCGATCAGAAAAAGATAATATCCGCGTTCCTGCGATAGCGCGCGCTCAAACGCCTGCCCCTCCACTGTTTTGACGATTTCAATATCCACGTCCTGATGAATCCTGAGCAATGCTTCGGAATGTTTTCCTGAGGCGACCTTCACACTGAACGTATCTCCGTTCCGCGGCAGCGATTTCTGCCCGTACGACGGCAGCAGTCCCCGCTGATCCGGAAAAATCCATATCTGCAGAAAATGCGATGTTTCGGACTGCGAAGCGTTGAACTCGGAATGCGCAATACCGGAACCGGCGCTCATTCGCTGAACGTCGCCTTCCCGTATGATTCCATGTCCGCCGGTGTTATCCTTATGTTCGAGCGCGCCTTTGACCACATATGTCACGATTTCCATGTTATGATGCGTATGCGAACCGAATCCCGCCCCCGGCGCGACCAAATCGTCGTTCAATACGCGGAGCATCCCGAAATTCATGGATTCGGGATCGAAATATTGGTTGAACGAAAAACTGTGATAGCTCGTCAGCCAATCAGTTTTTGTGAGTCCGCGAGTGTCGCTTTTTTTTACTGTAATCATCTAAAACCTTTGTATTATCAACTTCCTTTTTATCGGGTTACCCAGAGATTCCTGTTTATTTCCATGTTCCGTCAAACGCGATTTCCTCAATCGGTTTACGTACGCGCGGAGTATCTTCCATTTTCCTCAGGTCTTCGGGCAGAACTTCGCTAGAGCCAGGATAACCTATCGCAACCAGCGCGACGGGCTCGAAAACATCAGGAATATTAAACGCCTGTTTCGCCTTCATCGGATCAAAACCCGCCATCTGATGGACGATCACGCCAAGTTCGGTCGCCTGTATCGCGAGGTTCTGCATGGCCATACCGACGTCGTGCCATGCGTGCGCGTTCGGTTCATTGTTGAAGTCAAACGTCATCTTCGCGACGCTCAGCATCAGCACGGGCGCGTTCTTCGCCCAGTTCCGGTTGAACTCGACAGCCGTCTGCAGAAGCTTGTCATACGCGGGCGTACCTTTATGGGCGTATAGAAAACGCCACGGCTGGTTATTATAGCATGACGGCGCCCAGCGGGCGGCTTCGAATAATTTCTTCATGATCATTTCATCAACTGGCGCGACGGAATATGCACGAGGACTTCGGCGGCTGAGGATCAATGAATTGATGGAACGCTGATTCTGGTTATTCATAGTTAAATACCGTTTGTTTCGAATGGATTACGAAAGTCGTTGAATTTCATAATCAAATTTTACTAAATTAAACTCGTTATTTCGGTTTTTATTCCTGAAACCAGTATAGCGTTTTATCTATGACCTCACGGCCATACCGCCTCTATCTGATCCTGAGTTGTATCTTTATCACCGCCTTGCTGATGGCTGAACTCACAGGCGGGAAACTGATTGAACTGGCCCTGTCGGAAAAATGGACGTTCATCATGACCATGGGCGTCATTCCTTTTCCTGTTACTTTTCTGATCACAGATATCATCAATGAATATTACGGGAAAAAAGGCGTCCGTTTTGTGACGTTGCTCGGTATGGGCATGATCGCAATGGCGTACGGCATTCTATACATCGATATGCGTATTCCCGCGGCTTCCATATCGCCGGTTACCGACGAAATGTTCAACGGCGCGTTCGGCCAGTCCTCGCGCATCATCGTCGGTTCTCTGACCGCGTATCTTATCGGACAGCTGATTGACATCTATGTCTTTTTCTGGATACGCCGCAAGACAAAGAAAAAGTGGCTGTGGCTTCGCGCGACGGGTTCTACTGTTGTTTCCCAGCTTATTGATTCGTTTGTTGTACTCTTTATTGCTTTTTACGGGCCGTTATCCTTCATGCAGATTCTGAACATCGGAATGACCAATTATATTTATAAATTTTTCATTGCGATCGGGCTGACGCCGCTGATTTACCTCGGTCATTTCTTGATCGGCAGGTATCTTGGAAGCGAAGCCGGCGCGATGACGCAAACGGCGGAAACCGCCTGAAACAGAGAGACTTTTCATGCCTGAAATCATCAGCCGCGTCATTGACTGCCATGTGTTTATCATTAAGGACGGCGAGCCGCTGTACCTGCTCCTGAAACGTTCCCCTGACGTGATTTACGCGGGATCCTGGCGGATGGTCGGCGGAAAGATCAACCCCGGCGAAAAAGCTTATGAAACGGCAATCCGCGAGCTGGCGGAGGAAACCGAGCTGAAACCTTTGCGGATGTGGTCGGTGCCTTACATCAACAGTTTTTACGAGGCCGTTAAAGACCGCGTGAATATCATTCCCGTTTTCGCCGTTGAGGCCGATTCCGATCATGTCCGTTTATCCAAGGAACATTCGGAATACCGGTGGGTTTCTTATGCGGAAGCCGCGGAACAGCTGACCTGGCCGGCGCAGATTGAGGGACTGCGGATCGTTCATGAATATATCGTTAAGCAAAAGACGGTCAGCGGATTTGTGGAAATCACGCATTCGCCGTAGCGCAACTCAAAATAACAGGATGAATAAAATTATTCTATGAATCCGCGGCAATAAAATATTCATCATAAAACCACTAACGGAATGTACCATGACAGAAAAAAAATTTACTCCCTACGTCCCGGCGGAATCGACGATGAAAGAATTCACCCTGCGCGCCGTTATGCTCGGCGTGTTTATGGCAATGATCATGAGCGCCGCGAACGCGTATCTGGGTCTTAAAGCCGGCATGACGATCGCCGCGACCTATACAACCGCTGTAATCGCGATGGCGGTTCTCAAAGGGCTTAAGGGTTCAATTCTCGAAGAAAACACGGCTCGTACCGTGGGATCGATCGGCGGCAACATCGCCTCGGGCGCGATTTTCACATTACCGGCGTTCTTTATAGCGTCGATCTGGAGCCCGTTTTTCTCGGCGACTCATTATATCATTTCGACGATCATACTGATCGTAGGCGGCATACTCGGGATCATGTTCGTTACGATGACGCGGCGCGTGCTTATAGAAAACGCGGAACTGCCCTTCCCGGAATCCATTGCCGCGGCGGAAATACATAAAACCGGTCAGAAAGGTTCCGGCGGATCCGCGTTCCTGTTTTCCGGCATGGGTTTGGGCGCGCTGTTTACGGCGCTTTTGGAATTTAAAGTCATCGCGTTGAAATGGCAGACGATTCTCAAAATCGGCAAGAGCGGGGTTCTGCTGCGCGGGCCGGAAATGAGTCCTGCGTTTCTGGGCGTCGGCTATATCATCGGACCGAGGCTTTCGGGCATCAATTTCAGCGGGGGCGTGATCGCATGGGGATTGCTCGCGCCGGTGATCGCGTTCTTTATGAATTACGAAAATCCCGGCGCGGTAACCGACTGGACGGCTGAGATCACGCGCATCTGGAAAGACTACGTCCGCTACATAGCCATCGGCGGCATGCTCGTCGGCGCTTTCTACACGCTGTTCCGCATGAAAAACGATCTGGTATCGGGCATCGCGCAGTCGTTCCGAAACCTCCGGTCATCGGCGCAGTCCGGTCAAGCGCTGATCCGCACCGACCGCGACCTCAACATCCGCTGGGCGTTCGGCGCAATCATGATTATCGGTATCGTCATGTTCTTCATATTCAATTATTTCGCCAATGATTTTACCGCGGCCATCGTCGCCGTGATAGTGATGTTGTTTATGGCGTTTATTTTCGCCGCCGTATCGGGTTATCTGGTCGGCATTATCGGAGTGAGCAGCAATCCCACCAGCGGACTGACCGTATCGGTGCTCATCGTCGTGGCGTTCCTGATGGTTCTGCTAGGCATGAACGGACATGACGGCATCGCGGCTGTGCTGGGAGTGGCGGCGTTCACGTGCGTATCTGTATCCGTTGCCGGTGAAATGATGCAGGACCTTAAGGCGGGGCACATTCTGGGATGCACGCCCTGGCGCATGCAGGTCGGCGATATCTTCGGCGTCAGCGCGGCGGCAATCATGATGTTTTTCATTTTATCCGTTCTTCACCTCGGCGACATCAAACAAACCGTGAACAACAAGCTGGAAAAATTCGAAGAAAACGGCGTTACTACGGTTACGTACCAGGGAAAGAATGACGAATGGAAGGGCAGAACATTTACAATCGAACAGATACGTCAGATGGAACCCGAGGAACAGAATGACATTCTTGCCGCGAACGCCGGATTCGGGGGCGAACGGATTCCCGCCCCGCAAGCCAGCCTGATGGCCGTCGTTGCCAAGAGCATCATTGAGAAAAAAACGGAATGGATTCTCATCCTGACGGGCATGTTCATGGCGCTGGCCTTCATTCTGATGCAGGTGAAAAGCCCGATGCTCATCAGCGTCGGCATGTACCTGCCGATCGAAACATCTTTCGCTATTTTTATGGGCGGAATTTTTAAAGGATGTGTCGACCGGCAAACAGAAAAACAAAAGACCGAACCTGCCATTAAAGAACGGATTTCTAATACCGGAACGCTGCTCGCCTCCGGTCTCATCGCGGGGGAAGCGCTGATCGGCATTCTGTTTGCGGTTTTCGCTTTCGCCGAAATACAGTTGTTCCGGGCTTTCGCCGATCCATCGTACATCATCAGCCTGATTCTCATGACCGCATTTGGCGTATTGCTGGTGTGGTTGCCCTTGAGAAACCAAAAAAACTGAGCTCAGAATATTGCTAAAGATTTACAAATTAAAACACTGGTAAGCAGATATGAAAATTAAACTCTAACTACGCTATATTTACGTATTATGTCATCGGCAGATCCCGTTTTGAAAGAATTTTTGGACAGTTGCGGCGACGTCCTACTTTTCCGTACAGTTGCTCCCGACCCTGGTCGGGATATCATTAGCGAACGTTTATATTATTCCGGGCTGTTTTGCGTAATCCAGGAAATAAAAAACCCGTTCTGAATGTTCAAAACGGGTTTCAAAAATAATTCCGGCGACGTCCTACTTTTCCGTACAGTTTCCCATACGGTATCATTAGCGATGACAGGCTTAACTGCTCTGTTCGAAATGGGAAGAGGTGTGACCCTGTCTCTAATGTCACCGGAAATTTTAAAATTAGACAATCGGGAAGATGTTATATTAGAATCACTGAGATGTTTGATGAAAATATAAATATAAAATCAAGTCTCACGACTTATTAGTATCACTCGACTGAACGCATTACTACGCTTACATCTGTGACCTATTACCACGTCATCTACATGGAGTCTTTAGTGGCTTGCGCCAGGGATACCTAATCTCAGGGTGAGCTTCGCACTTAGATGCTTTCAGCGCTTATCTCAACCGAACGTAGCTACTCTGCCGTGCCATTGGTATGACAGCAGATGCACCAGAGGTTCGTCCATTCCGGTCCTCTCGTACTAAGAACAGATCCCTTCAAGTATCCTACGCCCACAGCAGATAGGGGCCGAACTGTCTCACGACG
>JBBIRG010000107.1:0-570 GCA_037441945.1 Bacteroidota bacterium
GCCAGCCATAGAGCGGCTTGTCCTGGCGCAGGGTGTCCTTGATGAAGCTGACCGCGGCGTCGCGCGCACCTTTGACGACCTGGAAGATTTTTTCGTATTTTTCAGGAACAGAATCCCCGGCGTAGCCCATCAGCGTGTAATCGGCGTATACGCCGCGCGAAACGTTTTTCTTGGCCCACAGATCGATCAGGATCAGGTCGCCCGCGACAATTTCTTTGCTGGATTCGGGCAGCGGTTCGTAATGCGGATCGCCGGAATTTTCTTTCACGGAGCAGTTCGGGAGATGTTCGGTTACAAGATTATTATCCTTGAAACGTTTCAGGATAAACTGCTGGACGTCGTATTCCGTGACTTTGGATTTGGCTTTGATCTTATCGCGGATCATATCGAAAGCTTCCTTCTGGATGATCATCAGCGCCTTAGAAACGTCGAGATGCAGCATCAGCTGTTCGTCGTCCCATGTTGCGTCGAATTGCTGGATCAGGTCGGCCGATGAAACGATCGTCGCGCCGGTCGCTTTGCGGACGAGTTCGAGCGTTCCCCCGTCGACGATGGAGATGTACGGGATCT
>JBBIRG010000107.1:580-4937 GCA_037441945.1 Bacteroidota bacterium
GCATTCGGGGGAGTATTCCATCGCGACTTTTTTCGCTCCCCCGGTGATTTTTTTCAGACCGGCTTCGAGTTCTTGCCAGCTTGAAAAAATCGTCCGGTCGCCTGGAACGCTGTCTAATGCTCCTCGTTCAATGCCGTGCACCAGCTTTTGCGGCATACCTTCGGCGGGAATGAAATAAAACAACCGCCTTCCCTGGACCAGATGCGGAGGAAGGTCGAGAACTTTTTTCACGATCGGGTTGTTGTGGCGGAAGCTGTACAGAAGCCAGCCGTCGATACCGTTGCTTTTGATCGCTTCCTGAATCCGCGGAATGCGGCTGTGCAGCAGGTCCATCCCATAATTTTCTTCCATGGTAATCCCCTTGGTTAAAAGTGACGAAATCCGGTTTTATGAATAATACTTACTTTGTTTTCCGAGACGCTTATGCGGATCCCTTTTTCACGCGTCATGACGCCGATCCGGGTTAATACCCGCACATGTTTTTTTGCTTTCAGGAATTCGGATTCTTTCATAGTCATCAGAAGTTCGTAGTCTTCGCCGCCGTGCAGTATGTTTTCATACGGATCAGCGGAAAAAAGGTTTGCCGTTTTTTTGACGTCGGCATGAAAGGGGATATCGGCGGATTGCAATAAAGCCCCGCAGCCCGAAGCGTCGCAGATGTGACGAAGGTCAGCGGCCAATCCGTCGCTGACGTCGATGCAGGCGTTGACGCGGATGTTGTTTCTAAGAATCGTTTGGATTTCGTCAACGCGGGGTACCGGCCGCAGTTGTTTCTGTATTGCCTTCCGGCATGCGTTTTGTCTCCCGAATTTCAGCAACTGAAGTCCCGCCGCTGAGAGTCCCGTATATCCGGTTAAAACGATGACATCGTCCGGCCGCGCTCCGTTACGCTGAAGCTGCATATTTTTCGTGCATTCGCCCAGCGCGGTAACCGTAACGGATAATTCATTATTGGATTTTGCGGTGTTGCCGCCGACGATCCGGACGTTGAATCGGTTTGAGCAGTCGGTCATGCCCCTGTATAATTCCCTGATATCATCCAGGGTCATTTTTTTCGTAACCGCCAGATTGACGAGCAGCCAGCGGGGGATGCCGCCCATTGCGGCGATATCGCTGAAATTCATCGCGGCCGCTTTCCATCCGACGCTCCGCAGATCATTGTAATGTAAATCGAAATGCGCGCCTTCAATCATGCAGTCAACCGTCGCAATCAGGCTTTTATTTCTGTCGGGTAACAGTACGGCCGCGTCGTCCCCGATACCGAGTTGAACCGTGTGGTCAGCGGCAACGGAACGTTTCAGCATTTTTTCAATTTGCCCGATCAGTCCAAATTCACCCAATACCGTCATTTTCATGCAGATTCATTCCGGATAAATTAGCAAATTACCTTCATTTCAGGTGATATTCAGGCAATTTTCACGCCCGAATATTTCCGGCAGATAAAAACCATATTTAATATATAACGTGTTCGGATTATATCAAAGGATTTTTGCTTTTGAGGACGAAATTCATTATTTTCATACATTACCGTCCGGGTTATGTTAAACCGAAAATACCGTTGTGCGTCCAATACTACGACCGAACGGATCTTTTACAAACGGAAATTTACCGCCGAATGGATGATCAAGAGTTAGTAAAGTCTTTCCGGGAATCAACCGGCGCTGAACGGGAAAAAGCATTTATATTCATCGTGAACCGTTACCGCGAAAGGCTTTACGCGATCATCCGCGGGTATGTCAGGGACCATGAGGATACCGACGATCTCCTGCAGGATACGTTTATGAAAGCATATCGGCACTTCTCTAATTTCAGAGGCGAGAGCGGACTGTATACCTGGCTGACGCGGATTGCGATCAATTCCGCGCTGTCTCATCTTCGTAAAATGAAACTTCGGGCATGGATACCTCTGGAATATGTTTCCGATTCCCTGACCTCGGAGAATCCCCAGCCGGACACGCTTGCCGACCAGGCTCAGATGAAACAGTGGATTCAGGAAGCTATCGGAACGCTGCCGGACAAGCAAAAAACCGTTTTTATTCTCCGGTATGTCGACGAGCTCAGCCATGCCGAAATCGCGAAGATCACAGGAAATTCCGAGGGAACGATCAAGGCGAATTATTTTCACGCGCTGAATAAAATAAAAGCATTTCTCGAACATAAACAAAAGCCAAACCATGAAACCCATTAATCAGAATTTGCTCATCCGCTACATCGCAGAAGACCTGCCGGAGAGGGAGATGAACCGTATTCGGGGACTGATCGTCAGCGACCGGACCTGGGCCGAAACTTATCAGGCGATATTACAAGGACTGCTAAGCGCCGAGGAAAACCTGAAAACGGTTACGCATGATATCCAGCCCCCGCCGGATTACTGGAGTAAGTTCAATCCCAGGCTGAACGAACGCCTGGAGCGGAAACAAAGAAGGAGCCGCTTATTCAAACGATGGTCAACCCTCGCCGCGCCGGCGCTAGGACTTGCCGCCCTGCTGCTGCTGTTTATCCGCCTCTCGGGTGACGAAGCCACCCAGCCCGCACGAAGATGGATGTATTCTTTCTCAGCAGAGGACTCGCTCGAATCGATGCTCAATTCCAAAACCCTTTCCACGGATGATTTTTTGAATACCATTTCGCTCTCCTATGGAGAATCCGGTACAATTGACGATGACTGGATGAACAATCTCAACGAAGGAACCGATTCGTTTATTTACGAACCCGCTGAAGAAATCCAGAAATTAGATAAGTCCGGGCAGGATGATTTCTTGAAAGAACTTTCCAACACTGTATTTCTGTAAACTCATGATAAAAGGCTGTATGATGAAAATTTTATCGATGTTGACCGTAATATCCGCCATTCTCGCGGTAAATACTCTGCTTGCCCAGGAACCGCGGGATGTTCCAAAAAAAGTCAGGGAGCTCAAGAAGACGAAACTGATTGAGGAACTTCAGCTAAACGACAAACAAAAAGAGCCGTTCACAAAATTATACGACGAATTTCTTACCGAGCGCCGTGAATTGAACCAGGCCAAGAAAAAAACATTCAAGAGGCTCATGCTGATGTCGGAACTCGGTTCGGACGTTGCTGATGACAAAATCCTTTCGGCCATCCATGAGTTGGAGTCCACCGAAAAAAAATTATCCGTCCAGCAGGAAAAAATGATCCGGGATCTCAAGTCTTTCCTGACAGCGCCGCAGCTCGCGCGTTATATCGTATTCGAGGAGCATTTCGATCACCGGATGCGGGAGCTGATGTTCAAGTTCCGCGGGAGAGATCATAAAAAAGGACCGGTTGATTTTCAGGGCTTTCCGTTTATTGATGAGCGGGAATGAACTGACCAAGTACACGGGGATTCCAATTTTTATAATAAAAGCGACGAACTCCGATGGAAAATAATCAAGTCCTAATTCAGGTTCCTGTTCTTTCAGCAAGGCCAGATGTTTCTGATTCAGAGGTTCCTGCGCTGTTGTAAAAGTCGAACCCGGAACGTACAGCGTTTTCCCCGCGGCTGTTTTTCGGTTGTCAATGAGCATCCTTTTCAGCGCCAACCAGGCTTCGGATAAGCGCAGATACTGATGTGTTTTATGGCTGTATTATTTTTCAAAATCATGATCCGTAACTGACTGCTAACCCTCTGCGCGGAGGGTCAGTGTGTATTTTCCGGCCGGAACGCTGTCGATAAAAAGCATCCGGGATGGAGAATCCATTCGCGCTGTGAACAATCTGTTATTCAGTGTCATGACAGGATGACGGATTAATTCCTTCGTCTTTTTATAAAAATGAAGCGGCTGTTATGATGCTTGTTCCTTGTGGTTCATCATTTATTTTCGCATGTATGGCAGACATGATATTGACACCGGCAAAAATGAAACTTTTCAGTGGTTTTTAATAAAATTTCCTTTTTTAATTGACTAATATGTAATCAGCCTGACAAATTTTCACCTGAAAAAAATAAATATACTGTTTGTGCAACCAAACAATCATTATTAATATTGAATTTAAGTAGAATTCATTTTTCATTTGCATATCAATTTAAGATTGTTTATGATAAAATCCATTTTTTCTCAAATTTTGAGAATTTTTTGGAACGCTAACAGCGTATATTACAGAAATAGACTTTGCCACAAAGGCACTAAAGCACAAAGAAAGAAAAGTGAATTGCCCGCAAGCTGGAAAAACACACATCGAAATCAGTCAATATTCACTTGGTGTCTTTGTGTCTTCGTGGCGGGATTGCAAAGTTTTTAATAAAAAAGATATAAGGAGACATTCTATGGCAGAGAACAAATCATTTGAAAACGAGAATTTTTCCAGCGAGAAGGAGAAAAAAGTCGCTCTTGAGCGCGCGATAGCGGAGATCAC
>JBBIRG010000107.1:4951-7481 GCA_037441945.1 Bacteroidota bacterium
CGGCAAGGGCGCTATAATGCGGCTGGGTGAAAAGACGGCGGCGCAGGTTGAAGTATTTTCGACAGGCTCAATTTCGCTCGATGCGGCGCTCGGCGTCGGCGGGATTCCTCGCGGAAGGATCAGCGAGATCTTCGGACCCGAATCGAGCGGCAAAACCACGCTCGCTCTGCACGTCATCGCCGAAGCCCAGAAAAACGGCGGCATCGGCGCGTTCATTGACGCCGAGCACGCATTAGACGCTATTTACGCAAAACGCCTCGGCGTGGACACCGATAACCTCCTCATCGCGCAGCCCGACTGCGGCGAACAGGCGCTGGAGATCACCGAACGGCTCGTCCGCAGCAACGCCGTGGATATCATCGTGGTTGACTCCGTCGCCGCGCTCGTTCCCAGAAGCGAAATCGACGGCGAAATGGGCGACGCTACCATGGGCGTCCAGGCCCGCTTGATGAGCCAGGCTATGCGCAAACTCACCGGCGCCGTCAGCAAATCCAAAACCTGCATCATCTTCATCAACCAGATCCGCGATAAGATCGGCGTTATGTTCGGCAACCCCGAAACCACTACCGGCGGTAAAGCGTTGAAATTCTACACTTCTATCCGCATCGAGATACGAAAAATCAACCACATCAAGGGCGGGGAGAACGTCATCGGCAACCGGACGAAAATCAAGGTCGTTAAAAACAAACTCGCGCCGCCGTTCCGCGAAGTTGAAGTGGACCTGATGTACGGAGTCGGAATATCGCGAGAAGGCGACCTGATCGACCTGGCAAGCAACATGAACGTCATTCAGAAATCAGGCACCTGGTACGCGTTCGAAGACGATAAATTAGGACAGGGCCGCGAAAACGCGAAGCAGTTCCTTATGGATAATCCGGATATTCGCAAGAAAATCGAAATCAAAGTCCGGCAAGAACTAGGCTTGATCGCCGCGCCACCGGCGGCTGAAGCGAATCAGCCTGCCGCCAAACCGGCTCCGACCACAGCTGAAAAGAAAAAGTAAAACATTACCACCAAGGCACAGTGACACGAAGCATAGAAAAAAACAGTTATTAACTTTGTGTCTTGGTGTCTTTGTGGCGGAAGTTTAATAAATAAATGGAGAATATAATATGTCAAAAGGAACGCTCAACAAAGTTCAACTGATCGGACGATTGGGAAAAGATCCCGAACTACGCTACACACCCGCCGGCGTCGCCGTGGCGACCATGACAATCGCGACGAACGAGTCATACAAGGACAAGGATGGTAAAATGGTCGAGAATACCGACTGGCACCGCGTTGTCGCCTGGCGCAAACTCGCCGAGATCTGCGGTCAGTACCTGCGGAAAGGCTCGCTGGTTTATTTCGAGGGAAAACTGAAAACCCGCTCGTACGAAGACCGCGACGGAGTCAAAAAATATGTTACCGAAATCGTTGCCGATAACATGCAGATGCTGGGCGGCAAAACGGACAGCGGCGAATCAATTCCCTCGCCGGTTGAAAGCGATTACCAGCCCGCCACTACGACGTCGGAACCGCCCGTATCGAATGAAACGCAGGACGATCTGCCGTTTTAAATTATATGATTATCGGGTTGCCTCATTTTGCATCATTACAGACGACCTCCGGATTGTCATTTCGACCCCGAGTACGACGAGGGGGAGAAATCTTGATTAATATTATATATTTGTTCTCAGCATGAGTTGGTTATTCAAGATGGTGACTGTATCCGATAAGAACCTTAAACAATAATGCACATTGAAAACCGTATAAAAAGGATGACTATGAAAAAGAACCAGCATTGGTTTAGCCGTTTAGCCATGTTATTTATCGTAGTGGCGTTTATATTTACAGCCTGCGAAAAGAAACCCGTCGAGAAAACAATTACATTTGAAAAAGGAACATGGAAAGAAATTCTCGCGAAAGCAAAAAAAGAAAACAAGCTGATCTTCCTCGACGCGTTTACCAGCTGGTGCGGTCCCTGCAAATGGATGGCGGCGAATGTCTTTACCGACAGTACCGTCGCGGCGTTTTACAACACGAAGTTCATCAACGCAAAATTCGACATGGAAAAAGACGAAGGCATTGAACTTGCCAAAACCTACCAGGTAAGGGCGTTTCCGACATTTCTTTATATTAGCGGCGACGGAGAAGTGATGCATCGCATCTGCGGATCCATGCCCCCGAAAGAATTTATCCAAACCGGCGAGGACGCGATGAATCCGGATAAGCAATTTGTTAAACTCGTCCGCGAATACCGCAAAGGCGACCGCGACGGGGCGTTCCTGATTAGTTATCTGGAAGCCATGTCCAAAGCCTACGTAAATGCCGATACCGTGAAAGAGGAATATTTCGCAGCGCAGAAGGAAACTGATCTGACCAGCCGGATCAACTGGAATATCATGCTCGAATTCGAGAACAATCCCGACGGTAAAGCGTTTCAGTATTTGCTGAAAAATCAGCAGGCTTTTGCCGCTTTGTATACTAAGGATTCGGTGGAAGAGAAAATTTACTCAACGGTATTCGCTTATCACCGCGCGAAAATCAT
>JBBIRG010000108.1:0-7480 GCA_037441945.1 Bacteroidota bacterium
CATATACATATATTCATTGCGCAGGTAAAGTATGCCGTACCTCGCTCCGACCGCGTAAGCCGCGACCACCATGCCCTCAATAACCAGCTTCGGCAGTTCCGTAAGGATGACCCTGTCCTTGAAAGTGCCTGGCTCGCCTTCGTCCGCGTTGCAGAATATGTATTTGATGTCCCCGGCCGCTTTTCTTGCCACTTCCCATTTCATGCCTGTCGGGAATCCAGCGCCGCCGCGTCCGCGGAGATTGGATTCACGGACTTCTTTGACCACGTCGTCCGGGGTCATGGAAACCGACTTCTTGAGCGACGCTCCGGATTCGAAATCGGCCAGAATTACAGCGCCGGTATTCTGAATCTGGTTGATAACCATCGACTTGATCAGGTCGTTCTGGTTCTTCCCGTCGCCGTACTGCTTGACAAGTTCCTGAGCAGATTTGCCGCTTTTCATTGCGACGATTATTTCTTTGGCCTTGTCGGGCGTCAATTTCGTGAAAACGACTTCATTGACGATCGCCGCGGGTTCCTGGTCGTTCATGCCGATGCAGGAGGTATAAAACAAACCTATGTTTCCGTCGGAGGTAACCTGTCCGAATTTGCACCCAGCAGCATCCTCAAACGCTTTGGCGATTGCTTTCATGCCGTTCATAACCGAAGTAATACTGTTATTCAGATACACGGTGTTTTTCCCCACCGGCGTCTTGGAGAAGAAGTGATAAAACGTTACCACTCCGTCGACATCCACGCGCGAGACGTTCATCTCCTTAGCAATCTGACCGATCGTTTCATCGGTCACACAACCCAGCTGTTTTTGTACATCGCGTACAACGTCCAAAAGCCGGGTCGCGTCTTTCTTGTAAGTAGCGACAACATCACGCACTACCGTTGCCATGTTGTTTGCCATAGATCCTCTTCAGTCAATAAGTTGTGAGTAAAATAAATTAAAAAAATAATATTCAGAACAGAATCCTTTGGTTTAAGTAAAAAAAATAATATTATGGCGTATAACAATTGCAGGGTTTATCTGACAAAATGATGACACAAAGAGATTGCCTGAAGACAGGCATTTTGAAACGATCTAAATATATACAATCTTTTTCAAAGATTCAAATATTTATACCAAATTTAACAAAATTATGGGTGAAATGAACAGAACTCAAAAATGCGGTTTTGCAGGTATTTAAAACGAAATGGCAATATGTTTTATTCATACGAACCCGTATTCCGAGTATTAGAACACTGATTTTCACGGATTGAATACAATGCTTTTTGTTTTTATCCTAGCAAATCCGCGTTGATCTGTCCGCCGCGGCGTCATCTGTATTCTATGGTATTAACTGCGCATCAGTTTTTTATATCGTATTCTGTGCGGCCGGTCGGCTTCGATTCCCATCCGATGTTTGCGGTTTTCCTCGTACTGCGTGTAATTGCCGTCGAACCAGTACGTTTTGCTGTCGCCTTCGAACGCGAGAATATGCGTGGCGACGCGGTCTAAGAACCAGCGGTCATGGGAAATCACCACGGCGCATCCGGCAAAGGCTTGAAGAGCCTCTTCCAGCGCGCGAAGGGTGTTGACGTCGAGATCGTTGGTCGGTTCGTCCAGCAGAAGGACGTTCGCGCCGTCTTTGAGGATTTTCGCTAAATGCACGCGATTGCGTTCTCCGCCGGAGATCATGCTTGTTTTTTTCTGCTGGTCCTGACCGCTGAAATTGAAACGCGCCACATACGCGCGGGAATTTACTTCACGGTTGCCCAGCATGATCGCATCCTCGCCGCCGGAGATTTCCTCCCATATCGATTTATCAGGGTCGAGCGGACGGCTCTGGTCAACGTAACCTAACTTGACGGTTTCGCCGATGCGTATCGTACCGCTGTCCGGATTTTCCTGTCCGGTGATCATTTTAAACAGCGTGGTTTTTCCCGCGCCGTTGGGGCCAATGACCCCGATAATGCCCCCGGGCGGAAGGGAGAAATTCATATCTTCGATCAGCAAATTATCCCCAAACCCTTTTGAGATTTTTTGAGATTCAATCACGAGGTTACCCAGCCGCGGGCCCGACGGGATGAAAATTTCAAGTTCTTCATTGCGTTTATCCTGTTGTTCGTCAACCATCTTTTCATACGCGGCGATACGGGCTTTGCTCTTGGCATGGCGTCCTTTTGGATTCATGCGCACCCACTCAAGTTCTTCTGCCAGCGCTTTCTGGCGTTTGGATTCCTGCTTCTCCTCGACGGCCAGCCGCTGGCGTTTCTGATCAAGCCATGACGAATAATTGCCTTCAAACGGGATGCCTTCGCCGCGGTCGAGTTCAAGAATCCATCCGGCAACGTTATCAAGAAAATACCGGTCATGCGTCACGGCGATCACGGTGCCTTTGTACTGCGCGAGATGCAGTTCTAACCATCCCACGGATTCCGCGTCGAGATGATTGGTCGGTTCATCAAGAAGCAGCACATCCGGTTCCTGCAGAAGAAGACGGCACAAAGCCACGCGCCGGCGTTCTCCGCCGGATAATACGGAAATCGGTGTTGCGCCTTCCGGGCAACGAAGCGCGTCCATAGCCTGTTCGAGTTTGCTGTCCAGGTCCCATGCGTTAAGTTGTTCGATTTTTTCCTGTAATTTTCCCTGTTTGTCCATGAGCTTGTCAAAATCCGCGTCAGGGTCGGCCATCGCATTGGAAACCGCTTCGTATTCGCGCAGTAAATTCACGGTATCCTGTACGCCTTCTTCGACGATTTCTTTTACGGTTTTGGTATTATCCAATTCCGGTTCCTGCGGAAGATAACCGAATGTGATGCCCTTCTGCGCGGTCACCTGTCCGATGTACTGCTGATCGACGCCGGCGATGATCCGGAGAAGAGTGCTTTTACCGGCACCGTTCAGACCGAGCACGCCGATCTTCGCGCCGTAATAGAACGATAAATAAATGTCCTTCAGAACCTGTTTGTTGGGCTTGTGGATCTTTCCTACGCCCACCATCGAGAAAATGATTTTGTTGTCGGCCATAGCGTAATAATTCGTTTAATTCAGAAATACCTCAAATTTAAAAAAAATTCACAAAAGTTTAAAACACGGAAAGAATTCGCAAATCAACGGCGTCCATGCCAGTAAAACGGTCGGCGTTTTTGATGTGCGATAGCCAAAATTTGAATTGAGTTTTCCTTGATAGAAAACAAGATGTTGTATGGAAAACGAGGCAATACAATCCGTCGAATTTTTTTTGATATGACAGGAGCGGAATCGGGATGTTGTCGGATTTGTTTGATGGCACGTTCGATTTCAGATATAAAAGCCATTCCGAGGCCTTTTCTGATTGATTCATAATATTCGGCAGCTTCTATTAATTCGAGTTCTGCTGTTTCATGAAAAATAACTGTGGAAATCATTTTAAGCGCGCTTTGGCGGTTTTGAAAACAGCGTCCGCGTTGCGGGATTTCGCTTTCCCATTGATCACTTCGTTATGCCGGTGCAGAGCTTCTTCTACCCATAGTTTTTCATTTTCCCGTTCGGTTAATACATCCAGACTTTCCAGAAGCCGATGGGCGATTTTCGCTCGTGTAAGCGCATCGAGTTTCAATAATTGCTTTTCAATATTTTGAATGGTCATCGTATTCTATTCCTTTTTTTTATTGTACAAAATATTTTTACATTATGCAAACATTGCCGCATTTGGGACAGAAACTGTTGTCCGGCTTGACACAAGTAGAATCCGGTTCGGGATTTTCTTTTTATGGCGAAGGCGATAATTCAATGTAATGTACTTTTCCCCGCTCCGTTCAGACCGAGCACGCCGATCTTCGCGCCGTAATAGAACGATAAATAAATGTCCTTCAGAACCTGTTTGTTGGGCTTGTGGATCTTTCCTACGCCCACCATCGAGAAAATGATTTTGTTGTCGGCCATAAACTAATTTTGGTTAGATGATGATTTTCTAAGATAATATAACAATGTATGTCAAATAAGCAAATAACAGGATAAAAAAAAGGTTTCTGAATGATCAGAAACCTTTTTTTCGTCTGCGGGTAAAAAAGCCGCTTATTCTAACTTCTGACTTTCGACAATAGTTTTAACGCTTTTTACGCTTTGCTCGAGTACATCAACCAGCTCTTCCGCCTCCTGCACCATTTCTTCCTTTTCTTTCAGCTTATCGCCCTTGAGTTGACCGGATTTCTTTTTCTTTTCGAGACTATCTTTCGCTTTTTTGACTTTGTCCTTCATATCGGAAAGTTTTTTTTCCGATGCGGCCACTTGTTCTTTAGAATCAGACACTTGTTTTTTTAATTTATTTTTGGCGTCCTCGGACCGCATTTTGCCGAATTCTTTACCGGTCATGCCTTCTTTATCCGTTCCGTAGGCGCGTCCTTTCTTGTCGTCTTTTTTTCCTGCTTTGTCTTCTTCTTTTCCTTCTTTCTTTTCAATTTTTTGATAGTCTTTTTTATCCGAATCCTTCTTGGCGTGCTCTTCTTTCATTTCCTTGCCTTTTGTGCCTTTTTCCTCTTTCATAGCCTTGCCCTTATCGCTCTGGGAAAAAGATAATCCGGATAAACCGAAGATGAACACGATCAACAATAAAGTAAGTTTTTTCATGGCCGTCTCCCGGTTAAATATCTTTGAGAAGTTGATCCACGGCTTTTTCAGCATCTTCGGTAACTTTCTGAAGATGCGCGGTGGATCTGTTGAGGTCGTTGGCTGTGGAATCGATCGTCATGGCGGCCTTTTGATCCAGCTCTTCCTTCGACGGGCTCTTGCTGCAGGACACATACGCCCATACTGCGAGGATCGCGGCAATCAGAAAAATACGTTTCATACACATGCTCCTGTGGGTTTTAGTTGAAAAGTGATAACCTGTTTACAATTTATAAATTATTTTAATTTATACAAAGGTCTTTTTCAGAATCATTCGGAACGTTCAGTTTTTAAGATGACATAAGGTTTTGTATCCTGTAAAAAAAACCGTTCAATGAAAAAACAACTGATGAAAATAATCAATCGTCTTGATCAGCGGCTTGAAGAGCTCAAATTCCGGAAGATAGAAGAATATCCGGATTACGCCGAATACGAGCAAGCCGAAAATGAATATCGTTTTTCCCGTTGACCAAATTTTTTTTGACGGAAAAGGAAAATTCCTTTTAAAGATCAGCCATACCGCGTCTTTCAGGGCGCTCCAACCCCAAAAGACAAACAGCGCCGTTCCGAACGGATGCATCAGAAACGCGCGATAGAAATCCAGGTGACCCATGTAAACAAAACTCCGGGTAAACCCGCATCCGGGACAGGGCAGATTGGTGATGTTCTTGAATACGCAGATTTCCACCGGGCTTTCCTGGAAAGGCTCCAGAAGCAAACTCACGGCGAATACTACGGTATACATGACAATATTTTCTACCCGGTCTCTGACTGCGTCATCAGGGAAAAGTTTATTAAAAAATAACATGACTGTTTTTTCAGGAATTATCCAAATTTTTTCCGTTTTTTTCAAATGCAGTTCGTACAAAACAAGGTGAACCCAATAAAAAAAACAAAGGCAGACGCGAATCATCTGCCTTTGAATAAAATCCTGTGTAATAACTTACACGGCGATTTCTTACTTGACCAGGTTGAACTTCGTTCCGATAGAGCCGATCAAAGGTAACGGGCCGTATTTTCCGGTCGCTGCATTGATGATACCGATGATCATCAGAACATATCCGAAGAGGATGACCAGGTAACCGATCAGAACAATCGCCAGGATACTGCCGACAATCTGAAGTAAGAAGATCGCGAGCGCTTGTTCGCAATGGTACATCGCGTATTTGTTATCCTTGGCCGCCAGTAGGGGAATCAGGAAGCAACAAAGATAACCTAAGATCGCCATCAGTTTACCCTTATCGATTTCTTCCTGCGTGGGTACTGGTCGGGCGGCGGGAGGGGTAGCTTGTTCAGTCATTACTTATCTCCTAAGTTAAATGAAAAGAGGTTTGATCGTGGTTCCTAAAATTCTAAAAATGAAATCGCGTTTTTAGTTACTAATAAAAAGTTTAATTAATATATAAACCCGCGGAATAAAATACAAGTTTTTTGTTTTCCTTGTTTTTTTTATATAACCGTCAGAGAGAGCTCCGAATAAATCCAACTTCTAATTTCCTGTGATTCATCACAACCATCGGGTCATATTTTTTAAGCGCCTGTATTTGATCATCCGAAAGAATCTCAAACTGCTTCATCAGGGAAATAACGACCGGGTAGAGCGCTCGGAAATTTCCGTCGGATATCTTCACGGTAATGCCCATCGCTTTTCGGCCGTTCATGGGCGGCACCGCGACGCATTCCACGCCTTCGGCGCCGATCTTGGCGACAACGGGACTATTCGCCATCAGGTCGGTATCGAACCGGTCGTCCCCGGCCACCATGTAAGAATTTTCGTGCATAACGCGGAATGCCGTTGCCAGCGCAGCTTGTTTTCCGGCGGCCAACTGCGCGTACAGATAAGCCATCTCGCGAACGCGCATCACGAAAACCGGCGCGCTGCATCCGTCGGTGCCGGTCTTCAGGCGGCGGCCCAGCATGGATTCGATGGTTGATAATATTTTCAGTTGAAGCGGATGATCAAAATCGAGGTAATTTCCAACCGGCAGTTTATGATACACGCAATAGGCCAGCATGCCGCCGTGCTTTCCGGAACAGTTATTATGCAATTGATTCAGCGCCTGATGATCGCGCAGCGTGGCCTCGCCGGTCGGGATTTGCATCGGTAGGTGCGCGCCGCAGCCGAGGTGACGCTCCTCCAGACCGATTTTTCGCAGTATGGACGCGGCGGTTTGCACATGAACCGGTTCAGCGTTATGCGAAGCGCACATCAGCGCAAGTTCGTCATCGGTAAACTGAAAGTGACGGATCGCATCGCTTTCAAACAGCGGAATTGCTTGGAATGGTTTGGCTGCTGACCGGATGTAAAATTCGGCGTACGTGTCGCCAATTGACATAAGTAATTGTCCGTCCTCGTCAACGACAGCCGCCATGCCTAAATGCACACTTTCTAAAAGCGGTTCCGTGAGCCGTCCGTTGATGTTTTTTCCGCGGTAAACCTCCGTCAGTACTTCGTAAGTCATTTTTCAGCTTGAAGCGCTTCGTTAAAATCTTTCACCGCCTGATGAAGTCCTACGAACAAACTGCGGTTGAACAGCGGCTGGCCGATATTGACTTCCTCGATCTCGTTGATCATGCGTATGCCGCGGATCTGACCGACGTCCATATCGCCCCCGGCCATGACGGACAGACTGAATTTCGCCGCCGTCATCGCCAGCGCTTTCATGTTTTCCAGTTCCTGTTCCATGCCGGTTAGGGTGTCCGCGCCGATGTAGCGACCCGTGTTGAATTCGATATAATCGAAATGTAGGCGGACAGCGGCTTTGAGTTGTTCGGCATCGGGATCAACCAGGGCGTTGACGATGATCCTTTCTGCCGGAGATGATTGATCTGCTGAAACAAACGCTCTTCCTGCGCGGTA
>JBBIRG010000109.1:0-7474 GCA_037441945.1 Bacteroidota bacterium
CGGGGTAATATAAATATTTCATGTTACTTTGCCTCCTTCTGCCGGTCGAGCGCCGCCAGCAAAGCTTTCAGGGACTTCCGGTCTTTGATGCGTTCCGATTTCATGGAAATTCGTCCGGTAAAAAATAATTTCATACCGAGCATCATGTTGCCGAACGCCTTGAACGGATTGGTCCCCAGAAACACTTTCATCATCAGTTTGCCTTCGCTGCTGCGTCCGTCTTTCATGACCTGGTTAAAGAACGCGTTGGCGAGCACCGGCGTGGGGAACCGTTTCGGATAGACGCCCTGCTCGATGGCTTCGCGCTTGATGGCATACATGACGTCGGTGATTTTGATGCCGCGCGGGCAGTCGCAGGTGCAGGCGTAGCACGACGCGCAGAGCCAGACGGTCATGCTGTTCAGCACCTCGGCGCGGAAGCCCTCACGCACCATCGCGATGATCCGCCGGGGCGTGTAATCCATGTAATGACTGACCGGGCAGGTGCCGCTGCACGTGCCGCACTGGATGCAGGAATAAAATTTTTCGCCGTGCGCCAGCTCCGCGATCCGGTTCGGGAACGTGTGATCGAGTTCCTCCTCGTATTTGATCCGCCGCCGGACGTCAATTTCGCCGGGCGACGCGATAACGGGAACATTCGGCTTGATGGTGGTTGGTTCCATGCGCATGCCTTGGTTAAAATGAAAAATATGTCAGCCGGAACCGCTGATGGTCGTCAATCGATCCGCGCTGTTTGGAACAAAATTTCTAAAAAAAGAACAGAAAACATGAAATGAGCTCAGCCGAAAAAAGCTGAATCTGAAATAAATATAAGATTTTATATCAGATAAAAAAATGATATTTATCATAATTTAGGAAATCCAGAGAACACGGATGATACGGATACACATGGATTACCACGGATGAACTCAAAGAAATATTTGCGTCATTTCTTCATGGTGAAAAAACTCAAGAACCCGGTTGACACCGATAAAAAAAACACAGGGATTCTATCCCTGGATATCCCACAAATCGGTGTAAATCAGTGTGCTATTGTTTGGAACACGGTATTTTTTTTGTAAAAATTATCTCACATAATCACATTTATTAAGTGAATAAATATTCACAGCAATTAATTAAAAATAAGGGATGTTTTTTGTTATATAACCAATTGTAATTATGATATTTGAATCTTTTTTTTTATAATATCACTAATATTTCGCAACATTTACAAATTATTATTTAAAACTTGTGAAAATATTTTTACACTGATTTTATCATGTTATTAACACCTTGATTTGGACAATCTGATGGGTAATACATTTTAATTTTATGAATTTTGTAAATTGTTATTTATTATAAACATAAAAAGCCTTTATACTTGCGTTTAAGTGAAACATACTAGGTCAATTTAGAATTATTATTGGTATTATATTTGCAAATTCTTTATTGTTGAAATGTTTGGTTCATTATATTAGGAGAATTGCCATGTCGAACGTTAAACGCTTTTTCTGTCTATCGGTCGTGTTATGTTTTGTTGTTGTGTTTGGTTCCTGCACGAGCGATAATATCATGAATTCATCCGGCGACGAATATTCGGCCGGCGTTATGAATAAAACCGAAGCGGTCAGCTGGCCGGTCGTTAAAAAAGGCGATATCAATATAGAAGTAAAAGCCGTGCAATATTTGCTCAAGCACCGCGGATATTCCATTACGGTTGACGGTAACTTCGGCAGCGGGACGGAAACGGTTGTTAAATCATTCCAGAGCGCGAACGGACTTACCGCTGACGGCGTTGTGGGAACCAACACATGGACAAAACTGATCGTTACCGTTCAAAACGGCAGTTCCGGCGAGGCGGTAAAAGCAGTACAGGACTTGTTGAAAAACAAATTCGGTTATTCCCTTTCCATAGACGGCGCGTTCGGCAGCGGCACGGAAACAGCTGTAAAAAATTTCCAGTCGAAGAACGGACTTAGCGCCGATGGCGTGGTCGGCTCAAACACATGGATGTACCTGACGGGATTATCCGGTGATTTCTGGGGCTCCCGTATGGCCTCATGGGTATTTCCGGTAAAGAGCAACGTGCTTGACATTTACAGCGGCTCGCGCAATTTCGGCGCATCCCGGGACGGCGGAGCCCGCGCGCATGCCGGAGTGGATCTCGTTCCTACCAACGGCCCGGGAACTAACGTTGTCGCCATGACCAGCGGAACTGTGCTGAATTACTATCTCTTCTACGGAGGCACCTACGCCCTTGAAGTAAAAAACGACGACGGCACGATTGCGCGCTATTCCGAAATTACGTCAACCTTCCGCGCCGGAAACCGGGTATCCAAAGGTCAGGTTATCGGCCAGATCATCCGCAACAACATCGGCGGATCGTATATGCTTCATCTTGAAATGTACATGGGGAATGGAAGCGGCTCGCTTACAAATACCTCGAACAGCGACTACTGGTACGTCCCCTATAAAAATTACCAACGCCGCTCCGACCTGCTCGACCCGATGGGCGTTATTAATCTGCCAAGGTGATTATTGCCTGACAAATTTTAATGGTTAAAACTTCTACGCTGGGTCTTTTGGATCCGGCTTTTTTTTTTCCTCTGCGGTTTCAAAGTCCCCTGTTGTAGAAAAAATATATTTTTGATCTAACCGTCGGAGGAAGAGCAGACAAACGAAAGTTTCAGCACCCGGTAAATTGTAAATCAACTCACTTCTCTATTCAATTGCCATTCGTCATGATATATCATCATAAACGCATGATGATATATACATAACGAACCCGAACAGATCTTTCCTCGAAGAGACGTTATTTTTATGAGCGGATTTTACTTCTATTCCGTTATTTCCTTGAAGCCCTCTCAGCCTGATACGGCTTGAACCGGACACTCCATAGAAGCAGCAGTCCGAACAGAACCATAGGAATGCTCAGAACCTGCCCCATATTGATCGTCATGGCGGACTCAAACGGGACCTGGTTTTCCTTGATCCATTCGATAAAAAACCGGGCGGTAAAAACGCCGGTCAGAAGAAATCCGGACATCCAGCCGGTGTTCATCATTTTAGGCCTTCTCCGGTAAACCAGCGCCAGGACTATGAATAGGGCCATATAGACGACCGATTCATATAATTGCGCCGGATGACGCGGAACGCTGTCAACTTTTGTAAAGACAAAAGCCCACGGTACATCCGCCCCTTTACCTAAAATTTCCGAATTGAAAAGATTTCCCAGACGTATGAACGACGCGCCGAGAGCCGCCACGACGCTCATCCTGTCCATCACCCAGATAAACGGCTGGTTCGGCGTTTTCTTTGCGTAAATAAAAATCGCCGCGACGATGCCGATTACGCCGCCGTGACTAGCTAAGCCGCCTTTCCAGACCTTCAGCATTTCCAGCGGATTGGCTAAATAAAATTCCGGTTCATAAAACAGACAATGCCCAAGACGCGAACCGATCAGCGTCCCGAAAAACATATACACTACAAGACGGTCAGCCGAATCCACCGGCCGGTTTTCCTGACGGAACATCCATTTGGCGATAAAATATCCAAGCACAAAACCAAGCATGAATAAAAGTCCGTACCAACGAACCTGCAAAAAACCGATATGAATCAATACCGGATCTGCGTTCCATTCGATCAATTGTAATTTCCTTTATTTGTCCAATATTGGTATCATCTGTGAATCGGGTAAGTTATATAAAAAATCCATTAATGCCGGCAAACGGATTAATGGATTAAAATGAACATTTGACGATCAGACCGGATACATCTGGTATAATTATTCGACTCTTCGAATCAGACCGTCCTTGATTTCATATTTTCCTGGACCAATCTTAAACGAATGCCGGTTTTTAACCGCCGGATTCCCTTTCGCATCCTGTCCCGCGGAGAATAAGTAATCAAATGTCACGTCGGTTTCATTTTTCAGGTCAACGGTCTGGTTGGCTTTAATGACGATTCTTCCCTTTGTCGCCTGAAGGCTTACGTCAGACGCGTTGGCGGAACTGTAGCGTTGCGCTTTGGCGCCCGCATCCTCCTTGAGCCGCTTCCATTCGTCGGCCGTAATCCGCTTCATTTTTTTAAGGTCATCAGTGTTATACGATTTATCCTGCGCGTTGACGCCTGAAATAATCACGCAATAAATGATCAATCCGAATAAAAGACGCATGGTTTTATCCTTGCTTGGGTTCTGAAATATAAGCTAAAGTTAGCAAAGGAATAACTGAAAGTCAAACTGAAAATAAGCAAACTGAAAATAAAAATATGAATTGTGATTTTTTTTTATAAATTCCTCGGGTACTTTATTACATTAAGCGAAATTCATCATGAAACTGATTCCTTTGATTATGATTACATTGATCGCCCCGGTATTGTCATTCGCGCAACATACTCAGCACAGCGCGCAGGGAAAGAACGGCGTCGTGGGTGCCGTCGAGGAAAACGCGGCGAAAGCGGGTATTGACATTTTGAAACGTGGCGGGAATGCCGTGGATGCGGCCGTTGCCGTGGCGTTCGCGCTGGCGGTCACCTATCCGCAGGCCGGTAATATCGGCGGAGGCGGTTTCATGCTGATCTGTCGCGCCAACGGAAAAAATGAATCGATTGATTACCGCGAAAGGGCGCCGGCAGGGGCGACGGCCGACATGTTCCTGAATGCCGACAGTTCAGTTAACCGCGAAACAAGCAATTACGGACATCTGGCGGCGGGCGTCCCGGGAACAGCGCGAGGACTGGAAACGGCATGGCAGCGGCACGGAAAACTCCCATGGAAAAAACTAATCGAACCCGCGATCCGGCTCGCGGAAACCGGATTCGTTTTAAAACCGTTCCATGTAAATCAATTTCTGCTGTTTGAAAATGATTTGAAAAAGTTTCCGTCAGCGGGAAAGACGTTTTTCAAACCCGGCGGACTTCCGTACAAAGCCGGCGAACGCTGGATCCAAAAAGACCTTGCCCGTACGCTGCGACTGATCGCCGATGAAGGCGCCGACGCATTTTATACCGGATCCATCGCCGACTCAATCGTTGCGGATATGGAACGGCATAACGGAATCATCACCAAAGACGACTTAGCCTCCTACCGCGCGGGAGTCCGGAGTCCCGTCAGGGGAAACTACCGCGGATATGACATCCTGGGCATACCGCCGCCATCCTCCGGAGGTCTGACGCTGATCGAAATGCTGAATATTTTCGGGAACCTCTCTCCTGCCCAGGACGGTTTCCGGAATCCTGACGACATTCACATTTTGATTGAAACGATGCGGCTCGCTTATTTCGACCGCGCGCGGTATATCGGTGATATGGACTTTGTAGACGTTCCGGTTGATACATTTTTATCCAACGATTACGCGCGCCGCTTGTTCCTGCAAATAGACCCGAAACGCGCCCGAAAAAGCCTTTCATTAGTCGGTAACTTAGAAACATTCCGCGAAAACATCGAAACGACGCATTTTTCAGTCATTGACCGCGAAGGGAACGCCGTCGCCAATACTTATACACTTGAGGACAATTTCGGATCCAAAGCCGTCATTCAGGGCGCGGGATTCCTGATCAACAACGAGATGCACGATTTCAACATACAGCCCTATTTCCCGAACTACAAGGGGTGGGCTGAAAATAATCCGAATCTGATTCAGTCCTGCAAGCGCATGCTCAGTTCCATGGCGCCCACCATAGTCCTGAAAGACGGTAAACCGTTTCTCATCACGGGCTCACCGGGAGGACGGACGATTATCAACACGGTATTCCAGATCATCATCGGCGTGATCGATTACCAATTGACACTGCGTGAATCCATTGACCGCGCCCGATTCAATCATAATTGGATACCGGATACGCTATTGGTCGAAAAAGATCGCTGGTCAAATTCGACCCTAGAAGCTCTGAAATCGAAAGGTCATATCATTGAAGCGGTCAAATTTCTCGGCGATGCGCATTCTATCGGGATCGATCCCGCAACCGGTATTTATTACGGCGAAGCTGACAAACGACGCATGGGCTGGGCGGAAGCGTTTTAAGCGGTTTTTTTTTTGGCGTCCCGGTTTACGAATACCACAAACTCACCTTTATTGTTGCCTACGTCGCTGTCATTCACGCCTAAGAATAATGACCCGGATTCCTTCGAGGTATTAGTTCCGGCAGCTTCTATAAAAGCCGGTTCTGATTCGATCCCGCGTGCGGTTTTCCCTTTACACAATTTGTCGACGTTGGTTCTGCGTTGACATTTGACTTTTCACGCTCAGCGACAGTATTACGATGAAGAATTGAAAAAAAATATTCAACAAGTTTGTGGAATATTTCAGCGATCAACCGGCTATCAAAAAAAATCAAACTCACGATTGTCAGTATCCCCACATGAACGACCATGAATTTGAATTAAATATTTTATTATTTCAGGCTAAATTACGATACGGGCGATGGATGTTTAATGCTGAGAATCAGCCCGCCATCAAAATTCCGCCGACCAGGGCGAACAACGCGAAGGATTCGACGATACCTGGAGCGGCGAAACTCATACCGAATACGTTCGGTTTTTTGGCGACAGCGAGAATGGCGCTGGAACAGGCTTTGCCCTGGTAAATCGCGCTGAACATGAAAGCAAGCCCGCAGGCGAGGCCAATCGCAAAAATGGAAAACGTATCTTTTCCAGCCGCTATCAGTTCATTGAGCTTGCCGTTCAGAATAATCATAAGCGCGAAGCCGTAAATTGACTGCGACGCGGGCATGGCGGATAAGGCGACAAATTTCGCGTGGCCCTCGTCAACTTTTGAGATCACGCCGTGCGAAGTCATGCCGGCCAAGCCGCATCCAACCGCGCTTCCCGCTGCGCCAAGGCCTAAACACAATATCGGTCCGAAACTTCCAAGATCCATAATTCACTCCATAAGTATGTTAAGATTCTATTCGTTCTTTAAATATGAGGATAATAAATCCCTGAACGGCGCAAAACGCTTGCCTCCACCGTCAAACGACCAGCGGTACCATTCAAGGAAATTCAGACGCAAGCCGTGAATGACCCCGCCCATGATGCATAATACGACATTCAGCGTATGACCGAGCAACCACACAATAACCGCGGCAACCATGCCGACAATCCCGGCGTTCCATAAGTCAAACGAAAGGTTATTAAAAGTCTGCGCAAGCAAAGAACCTGAGAGCCCAAGCGCGAATATACGGATGTAACTCAGAATATCGCCGAAAAACTGAACGCCGTTGTATAATCCAAAAAAAGAGGTCATGAACATTTTCAGCGGATTCAGCGTTTTCGCCGATATCGCGTAAAACAGGACCAGCAATCCGGCCGTATATTGTAATCCGGTCAGCCCTAAGGTTGAGTAATGTTCCATTCCCGTCACCCCGTCATACCGGTACCAAAAATAAAACGACCATATACCGGCGATCCACGCAATATTAATCAGCGGCGTCACATAATCCCTGTCGTCAAACAATGCCCGCAAACCCTTAAGTACAAGGGATATACAAATATGCG